>JALYTE010000182.1 GCA_030854435.1 Acidobacteriota bacterium
GCTGAAAAAGGGCGACATCATCGCCGACGGCCCGTCGACCGACCATGGCGAACTGGCGTTGGGCAAGAACCTGCTTGTCGCCCTGATGCCGTGGGAGGGCTACAACTTCGAGGACGCGATCATCCTCTCGGAGCGCCTTGTCAAAGATGACGTGATGACGTCGATCCACATCCACGAGCACGAGGTCGACGCGCGCGACACCAAGCTCGGGCCGGAGGAGATCTCCCGCGACATCCCCAACCTGTCCGACGACATCCTGCGCGACCTCGACGACCGCGGCATCATCCGCGTCGGCGCCGAGGTCGGCCCCGGCGACGTGCTCGTCGGCAAGGTCACGCCCAAGGGCGAGACCGAGCTCACGCCGGAGGAGCGTCTCCTGCGGGCGATCTTCGGTGAGAAGGCCCGCGAGGTCAAGGACACCTCGCTGCGCGTGCCACACGGCGAGCGCGGCAAGGTGGTGGATGTCCGCGTCTTCGAGCGCGATGCTGGCGTTGAGTTGCCGGCTGGCGTCAACAAGCAGGTCCGGGTCAGCATCGCCCAGAAGCGGAAGATCTCCGAGGGCGACAAGATGGCGGGACGCCACGGCAACAAGGGCGTCATCGCGCGGATACTTCCCGAGGAAGACATGCCGTACTTGCCGGACGGCACGCCGGTCGAGATCGTCCTCAACCCGCTGGGCGTGCCTTCGCGTATGAACGTCGGCCAGATTCTTGAAACGCACCTCGGCTGGGCGGCACACACGCTCGGCGCCAAGATTGCCGAACTCGCAGCACAGCGCGAGAAGGCTTCCGAGGTCCGCGAGATATTCGCGGAGGCGTTCAAGAACACCGCCGCTCTGACACAGCTGATGCACCTCGACGACGAGCAGACCATGCGCGTCGCCGCCGGCATGAAGCGTGGCATCTGGTTCGGCACGGCGGTTTTTGACGGCGCGAAGGAAGGCGAAATCAAGGCCCTGCTGGCAGCCGCCGGCCTGCCCAGTTCCGGCAAGACTCCGATGTTCGACGGCATGACGGGCGAACAGTTCGAGCAGCCTGTCACGGTCGGCTACATCTATATGTTGAAGCTGTCGCATCTGGTCGACGACAAAATCCACGCGCGGTCGATTGGGCCGTACTCGCTCATCACGCAGCAGCCGCTGGGTGGAAAAGCGCAGTTCGGCGGGCAGAGATTCGGCGAGATGGAAGTGTGGGCGCTGGAGGCTTATGGCGCTGCGTACATCCTGCAAGAGTTGCTCACGGCGAAGTCCGACGATGTTTACGGCCGCACCAAGATTTACGAGGCCATCGTCAAGGGCGAGGCAGCGATCGAACCGGGCGTGCCTGAGTCGTTCAACGTGCTTATCAGGGAGTTGCAATCCCTGTGCCTCGACGTCGAACTGGTGAAGAATCCCGCACCGGTCGACGCCGCGGCGCTGGAAGAGCCGGAACTCGCCGTCGCCGATTAACCGCATTTGTTTTACCGGAGGGAGCGGGCCTTTAGGCCCTTGAATGAAGGCGAAGAATCGGGGCTTTAGCCCTGGGCATTTGTCCACTACGGAATGAAGGCCCGGGCCTAAAGGCCACTTTCTACTGCTGTCCATTCCGGGGCCTGAAGGCCCCGGCTCCCTCCGAAACCTCAAGACCGACACGTGCACCACCACAATCGAAGACAAAGGCAACAGCACCAGAACCGCCGGCATCGCGATGCGCCGAAAGTCACCGCGCGACACTCGAACCGCAGCCTCATCGCTGCCACAACGGAGACTCGAAACTATGTTCCGCTCCAGCCCCTTTGAACTCGCAGGCCCCGTCACCGACTTCGACGCCATCAAGATTCAGCTCGCCTCGCCCGAGAAGATTCGCTCGTGGTCGCATGGTGAAGTCACCAAGCCCGAAACCATCAACTACCGCACGTTCAAGCCGGAACGCGACGGGCTTTTTTGCGCCCGGATTTTCGGACCGATTACCGATTGGGAGTGCCTGTGCGGCAAGTACAAGCGCATGAAGCACCGCGGCGTGATCTGCGACAAGTGCGGCGTCGAAGTGACGCTGTCGAAGGTCCGTCGTGAACGCCTCGGCCACATCGAACTGGCGTCGCCGTGCTCGCACGTCTGGTTCTTCAAGGGCCTGCCGTCGCGCATCGGCCACCTGCTCGACATTTCGCTGCGTGAGCTAGAAGCCGTGTTGTATTTCGAGTCTTACGTCGTCGTCGATCCGGGAGACGCGCCGGTCAAAGAGCGCGAAGTCATCAAGGACGAGACGCGTTTCCGCGAGCTCGACGCTCAGTACCGCGTCTCCGGCTTCAAGGCCATGATGGGCGCCGAGGCCATCAAGGAACTGCTCAAGCGCGTTGAGATTCAGGAGCTTTCGATCGAACTGCGCGAGCGCATGAAGACCGAGACTTCACTACAGAAGAAGCTCAAGTACGCCAAGCGCCTCAAGGTCGTCGAAGCCTTCCGCAAGTCGGACAATAAACCGCAGTGGATGATTCTCGACGTGATTCCCGTGATCCCGCCGGAGCTTCGCCCGCTGGTGCCGCTGGACGGCGGACGCTTTGCGACCTCCGATTTGAACGACCTTTATCGTCGCGTCATCAACCGCAACAACCGCCTCAAGAAGCTCATGGACTTGCACGCGCCTGAAGTGATTGTGCGCAACGAAAAGCGCATGTTGCAGGAGGCCGTAGACGCGCTGTTCGACAATGGCCGCAGGGGTCGCGTGCTGCGCGGGGCTAACAATCGCCCGCTCAAGTCGCTCTCCGATACGCTCAAGGGCAAGCAGGGCCGCTTTCGCCAGAACCTGCTCGGCAAGCGAGTCGACTACTCGGGACGTTCGGTCATCGTGGTCGGCCCGGAATTGAAGCTGCACCAGTGCGGCCTGCCGAAGAAGATGGCGCTCGAACTCTTCAAGCCCTTCATCTATCACCGCCTCGAACAAACCGGTCACTGTACAACGATCAAACAGGCGAAAGAGATGGTCGAAATGCAGGAGCCGATCGTCTGGGACATTTTGGAAGAGGTCATCAAGGACCATCCGATTCTGCTCAATCGCGCTCCGACTTTGCATCGCCTCGGCATTCAGGCGTTCGAGCCGGTGCTGGTCGAAGGCAAGGCGATCAAGATTCACCCGCTGGTTTGCACGGCGTTCAACGCGGATTTTGACGGCGATCAGATGGCCGTCCACATTCCGCTCTCGCCCGAAGCGCAGATCGAAGCGTCGGTGCTGATGCTGGCGTCGCACAACATTCTTTCGCCCGCCAGCGGTCAACCGATCACGGTGCCGACGCAGGACCTCGTGCTCGGCATCTACTACCTGACGAAGGCGAAGGTGGGCGCGAAGGGCGAAGGCCGCGTGTTCGCGAACATCGAGGAAGTGCTGATGGCGCTCGAAGCCAAGCAGGTGGAAACGCTGACGCCGATTCGTTTGCGCTACACAGGCTCGGTGCTCGATATGACGACCGCCTACGACGACCAGGACATCAACCACACCGAAGCGGTCGAGTTCAACCGCCAGTTCATTTCGACCACCGTCGGTCGCGCCATCCTCAACGACCGCCTTCCCGATGGCATGCCGTTCATCAACGGCCTGCTCAAAAAGAAGGGCATGGGGCAGTTGATCAACTACATCTACCTGAACCTCGGCCTCGAAGTGACGGTGAAGACGCTGGACAAAATCAAAGAGCTGGGCTTCCAGTATGCGACGCGCTCTGGCCTCTCGGTCGGACTCGACGACATGGTCATTCCGGACTCGAAGTACACGCTGGTGCACGATGCCGAGAAGCAGGTCATCGCGATGCAGCAGCAGTATCTGGACGGCTCGATCACCAACCTCGAACGCTCGAACAAGGTGACGCAGATGTGGTCTGGCGTCACCGAGCGCGTGGCCGACGAGATGTTCAACAACATGAAGCGCGCGGACAAGGAAGGGGCCATGAACCCGATCTACATCATGGCCGACTCCGGCGCGCGCGGCTCGAAGCAGCAGATTCGTCAGCTCTCGGGCATGCGCGGTTTGATGGCGAAGCCGAGCGGCGAAATCATCGAGACGCCCATCACGGCGAACTTCCGCGAAGGCCTCACCGTGCTGCAATACTTCATCTCGACGCACGGCGCGCGCAAGGGTCTGGCGGACACCGCGCTCAAGACGGCGGACTCCGGCTATCTCACGCGGCGTCTGGTCGATGTCGCGCAGGACGTCATCATCTCGGAGCTGGATTGCGGCACCGTTGAAGGCATCTACGTGATGCCGATCATCGAAGCGGGCGAGACCATCGAACCGTTGCGCGATCGCATCATTGGCCGCGTTTCGCTGGAGAAGTTGAAGGACTACGAAGGCAAAACCATCGTCGAAATCAACCAGGAAATCGACGAGGACAAGGCTTCCGCGGTCCAGGCTGCGGGCATCGAACGCGTCAAGATTCGCTCGGTGCTTACGTGCGAATCCAAACGCGGCTGCTGCATCCTGTGCTATGGCCGCAACCTCGGCTCGGGCAAAATGGTCGAGATGGGCGAGGCTGTCGGTGTCATCGCAGCGCAGTCCATCGGCGAGCCGGGAACGCAGCTTACGATGCGGACCTTCCACATCGGCGGAACGGCGTCGCGGGTGCAGGACACCTCGCACCTCGAAGCCAAGAACGCGGGCAAGATCCACTTCATCAACCTGGTCACCGTGCGGTCCAAAGCCGGCGGTCTGGTCGCGATGAACCGCAACGGCTCGATTGCCATCATCGACGAGAAGGGCCGCGAGAAAGAGCGTTACGCGATCGTCTACGGCGCCAAGCTCAAGGTCGAAGACGGCGCGAAGGTCAAGCTCGGCGACCTGATCGGCGAGTGGGACCCGTACACGTTCTCGATCCTGACGGAGATCGCCGGCACGGTGCAGTTCAAAGACCTGCAAGAAGGCATGACGCTCAACGAAGAAGTCGACGAAGTCACGGGCCTGTCGCGCCTGGTGGTCGCCGACTCGTCGGACGAGAAGCGCCAGCCCGCCATCATCATCAAGAGTGCGAAGGGCAACAAGCGCTACCTGATGCCCTCGCGCGCCCACTTGATGGTGCAGGACGGCGACGAACTCCACCCCGGCGACATTCTTGCGAAGATTCCCCGCGAGACGACTCGCACCAAAGACATCACTGGCGGTCTGCCGCGAGTGGTCGAGTTGTTCGAGGCGCGCAAACCGCGCGACCCGGCGATCATCTCGAAGATCGACGGCGTGGTGCGCTTCGGCGAAGTGGCCAAGGGGCAACGCAAGGTCTACGTCACCGCGGACAACGGCCAGGAAGAGGAGTACAGCGTTCCGCGCGGCGTCTACGTCAACGTGCAGGAAGGCGAGCGGCTGCGCGCCGGCGATGCCCTCATCGACGGGCCGCGAAACCCGCACGACATCCTTGAGGTGTTGGGCGAGCGCGAGTTGCAGATGTACCTCGTCAACGAAATCCAGGAAGTCTATCGCTTGCAGGGCGTGTCCATTTCGGACAAGCACATCGAGACGATCGTCCGGCAGATGCTGCGCTGGGTGAAGATCGAAGAGGTGGGCGACACCAACTTCCTGCTCGAACAGCAGATCGACCGCTTCCGCTTCAACAACGAGAACCAGCGCGTGTTGATCGAAGGCGGGCGTCCGGCGATTGGGCGTTCGTTGCTGCTCGGCATCACGAAGGCGTCGCTCTCGACCGACAGCTTCATCTCGGCGGCGAGCTTCCAGGAAACCACGCGCGTCCTCACGGAAGCCTCGATCAACGGCTCCCGCGACACGCTGCGCGGCCTCAAGGAAAACGTCATCGTCGGTCGCCTGATCCCCGCCGGCACGGGCATGGAGTACTACCGCAACGTCCAGCTCTCACCGGAGCTCGAAGAAGCAGCAGCGCAGGTGCAGCAGGAGGTCGCGTCGGCGATTGAAGCCGAAGAGCGCGAGTTGGAACAGATGCGCATGGAAGGCGAACAGGAAGAGTTGGCCGCGGAGTAACTCCTTCGCGGAGGGCGAGACGCGCTTCGCGCAAAAACACAAAAGGGCGGACTCGAAAGAGTCCGCCCTTTTGTGTTTCCATTGACGCCCGCTTTCGCCCGCCCTATCCTAAAGCTGTGCAGGTAAATCTCCAATACGCCGAAGAGCATCTCTCCGACCTCGCCTCCGCCGTGGACAACGGGCAGCAGGTTGAAATCTCGCGGCCAGATAAGCCGACATTGAAACTGGTTGTTTCGAATTCGCCATCCGCAGTGAAAAAAACAGGCAAGCGCATCCTTGGGGCAGGCCGCGGCGAGTTGCGCGTTCCCTCAGTCGAAGAGTGGAAGGCTATGGATAAGGAACTGGGGCGCCAGATGAACGACTCTCCGTTGTTTCCTTCAGGCCACCTGTGAGGCTTCTCCTCGATGCACATGTCCTTCTTTGGACGCTCTACGAACCGGAGCACCTCGCAGACCATGCGGCGAAGGCGATTGC
>JALYTE010000188.1 GCA_030854435.1 Acidobacteriota bacterium
GGATCGACGAGATCATGCCGATGATCGCGCCGAGCACGACGACCAGGCGCGTCCAGTGCAAGAGCGTGCCACCGGACATACCGCGATGAGCGATGGCGAGGCGTTTGAGCGCGTTGACTACCGGTGCGGCGTCGCCGATGACCGACTGCCAGGGAACGATGCCGGTGAGCACGATGGCCACCGCGACGTACAGGATGGTGCAGATGATGAGCGTCGCGATGATGCCGATGGGGACCGTACGCTGCGCGTCTTTACACTCTTCGCTGGCTGTGGAAACGGAGTCGAAACCGATGTACGTGAAGAAGATGATGCTGCCGCCCGCGAGCACGCCCGTCCAGCCGTTGGGCGAGAAGGGAACGTAATTGGCGGGGTGGATGAAGTGCAGGCCGACCAGAACGAAGGCGATGATGGCGACGATTTTAATCAGCACCATGATGTTGTTGGTGCGCGCCGACTCGCGAATGCCGCGCACCAGAATCATGGTGAGCAGGATGACAATGATGAACGCCGGGATGTTGAAGCCGAAGTGCCAGCCGTGCGCGTAGATGTCTTTACCGGCGAGGTCTTGCAAGCCTTGCGGAAGATAGGCGGGCGAAAGCCACTTGGGACTGAGATGAATGCCGAGCCAGTCGAGCAGGTCGACAAAATGGGCCGCGAAGCCGACGGAGACGCTCATGTTCGAGAAAGCGTATTCGAGGATGAGGTCCCAGCCGATGATCCAGGCGACCAGCTCGCCGAGCGTTGCGTAGGTGTAGGTGTAGGCCGAGCCAGCGATGGGGATCATGCTGGCGAGTTCGGCGTAGCAGAGGCCGGTGAAGCAGCAGACGATGGCGACCAGAATGAGCGAGAGCGCGAGCGCGGGGCCGGCGCCGGGACGGCCGGCGACATGCCCGTGGTGCAGGACAAGGTCGATGACCGGCGACTCTTGCCAGGTCGCCAGTGCTGCGGGGTTGCCGCCGATGGCGACGCCGATCACAGTGAAGATGCCCGAGCCGATGACCGCACCGATGCCGAGCGCGGTGAGCGAGACGGGGCCGAGGGTTTTCTTGAGCGCGGTCTCGGGCGCTTGCGAGTCGGAGATCAGCTTGTCGATGGATTTGGTGGCGAAGATTTGGCGGGGCAATTTAGGGTCGGCGCTCCGAGGCGTAGTTCGCGATGAGTTTGGCGCGTGAAAAGAAAGCTGACGTTAGTATGAACCTATTTTGATGGGGTGGGGTTGGGTGCGCGGTCGTTTCCAAATCAGCAGGTTCCCTGCGGGTATAACAGAAAGAAGGGCAAAGACAAAGCAGAAGCAGAGCTATACCAGCACTGGAATTTCCGCGGGGACTGAGGAGCCGAAGGCGCGGCGGTAGCGGGCGATTTCGGCGGGCGGGCCGGTGGATTTGCGGGCGTTGTCGGAGAGCTTGACGGTGGGCATGCCGTCGGCGCTGGTGAGCTTGCAGATGAGCGAGACGGGGTCGAAGGTGTCTTGTCCGCGTGGATGGCAGTCGCGGAAGTCGTTGGTCAGCAGCGTGCCCCAGCCGGCGCTGAAGCGGATGCGCCCCGCGAAGTATTTCTGTAGCCGGACGATGTCGTCCACGTCGAGGCCGTCGGATGCGATGAGGCGTTTGGTGCGCGGATTCTGGCCGTGCGCAACCAGCCACTCGATGTACTCATCACCCGCGACGATGGGGTCTTTGGAGTCGGCGCGCTCGCCCGTCCAGTGCGCGACCCAATCCGGCGCGCCAGCGAGAAACTGGGTCGTGCCGAAGGTGTCGGGCAGCAGGATGAGCAGCTCGCCGCCGTAGCTTTGCTGCCAGAGTTCGAGCACCTTGTACTGCGACACCCGCAGGTCTTCGTCCGTTCCGCGCGAGGCCATCGCCGCCATCGCCATGGGCAGTTCGTGCGCGTTGGTGCCGATGGCTTCGAGGTTGTGCTTGTACGCGAGCGCCGTGTTGGAGGTGCCCGTGAAGCGCTTGCCCAGCGCGGACTGCAGGGCTTCGACAGCGTACTCCTGCCATAGAAAACTGTGGCGGCGACGCGTGCCGAAGTCGGAGAGCGAGAGGCCTTCGATGGGGCGGAGCTTTTCAATTTTGTCCCAAAGCCGCGCCTTGGCGCGCGCGTAGAGGATATCGAGTTCGAGTTCGGTAAGGTCCGCGAGCGCGTAGCGGGTTTTCATTTCGCTGACCAGCGCGAGCGCGTAGACCTCCCACATTGTGACCTCGGTCCAGAGGCCGGAGAAGCGCAGGATAAGCTGGCCGTCTTCTTCGGAAATTTCGTAGTCGCTGAGTGCGAAGTCGTTTTCGAGCCACGCAAGAAAGTCCGGCTCGAAAATTTGTTTCAAGCCGTAGAACGTATTGCCCGCCAGCCAGATGAGTTCCGACTTCAGGAAGCGCAACCCGCGGACGTGCTCCATCTGCTCGCGCAGCGCGGCGGCGCTGACGCGTTCGGCGAGGCGCACGCGGACGGTGCGGTTGTGGACTTCGCTGGTGACGGGGACCGCGGGAAAGTTTTTCCAGATGAACTGAAGCATAAGGAGTTTGTAGAAATCGGTGTCGAGCAGCGAGCGCACGATGGGGTCGAGCTTCCAGTTGTGGTTGTGGGCGCGCTCGGCGAAGTTCACGTTCATAGGAAACAGGGTATCAATAGCGGTGGATTTCGATGCCATTTAGGGGGCATTAAGTGGCTTTTGAACGCATTGAGGTGGCCTTTTGAGTGTCGCAAATAAAGTTGACAAGGATGCTTGACAAGTAAAGGATGCTTGTCGTAAAGTTTACTTGTCACTAAGGCAAGGGAGGTTGACATGAGTTGTCGAGCGAAGAGCAAGGCTGTAAAAAATTATCAGAGGGGGTTAATCTGGGCGATGTTGGTCTACGTGGTGGTGGTGATGGCGACGGCGCTGGCGGTGCGGCGCGGACATGTGAGCGGGTGGGCGTTGTATGTGGTCGCGGTGATTCCCTGCCTGCCGGTATTGCGGCTGATCCAGGTGCTCGGGCTGTATCTCCACGAGGAGACTGACGAGTTTCAGCGCTTGCTGGCGGTGCGGTCGATTTTGTTGGGTGGTGCGGCGATGCTGGTCGTGTCGGCGTTCTCGGATTTTCTGCGCAGTTTTGCGAACGTGGGCGCGCTGTCGCCGTTCATGATGTTCTCGGTGTTCTGGTTCACGTTCGGGATCGCGCAAGGCGTGCAGGCGCGGATGAACAGGGCGGATGGCGATGAAGAACAGGCTTAGAGTTTTACGCGCGGAGAGAAGCTGGTCGCAGGCGGACCTGGCCGAGAAGCTCGAGGTTTCGCGGCAGAGCGTGAACGCGATCGAGACGGGGAAGTACGATCCGTCGCTGCCGCTGGCGTTTCGGATTGCGCGGCTGTTTGGGAAGAGCATTGAGGAGATTTTTGAATTTGAGGACAGCTGACAGTTGTCAGGCCGAATGGATGACGCACGCTACTGGTCAAGGAAGCACAAACTAAAGCATGATGAGAAAGGAATACGATATGACACTTCAGAAGGCACGACTGATTCGATGGGCAGCTATGAGCTACGTTGCGCTCGGCGTTGCGATGATTGGACTTTATGGGTTCAA
>JALYTE010000204.1 GCA_030854435.1 Acidobacteriota bacterium
TTCGTCTACACCGCCGTCACCGCTCCGTCGGCGGGTAGCCTTACGTTGCCTGAGCGCTACATCACGCTGGTGGCCCAGCAACTCCCCAGCGGCGAGTTGCAACTCGCCTTCGCCACCGTGACCGACGCCGCGCACCTCGACCGCACGCCCTGGTTCCGCCTCGTCGACGCGGTCGACCCCAACGCCGAGCACCGTGCCAGTCTGCTCTTCGAACTGCGCGGCCATAGTTCGCGCCAGTTCGCGCTCTACCGCGTCCTGTCCGCCAAAGCCGAGCAGCAGTTCACCACCGAGCCTATTCAGTAGCTGCGATGGCCCGCAGCTTCGACCGCATCGTCTCCAGCTCCGTCGCCGAAAGATACCGCCCGTCCTCCACCACGCCCACCACCGTCCGGGTGTTGCGAATATCTTGGAGCGGATTGGCCTGTAACAGCACCAGGTCGGCGGTCTTGCCCACCTCGACGGTTCCAAACTCCGCCGTCTTGCCCAGAAACTTCGCCGGGTTGATCGTCGCCGTCTGTAGCGCCTGGAGCGGCGTAAACCCAGCCGCCACAAACCGCTGCAGTTCCAGATGCAGGCTGATTCCCGGCAGCACATCCACGCCCGCCGGCGAGTCCGTCCCGGCCAGAAACATCACCCCCGCCGCGTGCATCTTGCGCACAATGTCCAGCTCGTGGTCCACAAACTTCTCCCGCACGGCCAGCGGGTCCTGGTCCATCTCCCCAACAATCGCCTTCTGTGTCCTGGGCCACGTCGCCACCCAGCGCTTGGGCGCATACGCAAAGTCCGGGTCCTGGGTCCAGTCGATCGCATCCACCAGCCACTGCCCACGCTCCCAGTAGAGCGTCGGACACTGCCACACATGGTGCGCTGCAATCTCCTGAATGATCTTCGCCTCCCGCGTCGGATCGTAGCTGGCCAGAAACACCCCTACGCCCTTTTTCCCGGTCAGGTACACGCCCTCATCCGGCGAGCTGGCCTCGAACACGCCGATCAAATGCTCGAACGTCCTCTGCCCGGCAGCGATCGCCTCACTGGCGCGAATCGCATCCGGCACATGGCCCTCGAACACGATGCCATCCTTCTTCGCTTCCTCCGCGATCGCAAAGTACGCCGCGCGCGGCACATTGGTTTGCACCTTGATAAAGTCCACCCCGCGCTCGTGCAGCGTGTCGACGGCCTTGCGGCCATCCTCCGCCGTCGTCACGGGAATCATCTCCTTGTAGTGCGACTTGGTCCCATCGAGCATCGGCCCGGACACCACCATGCGCGGCCCCAACATCCTGTGCGCCGCAATCTCCGCACGCGCCCTCAGCACGCTGTCCAGATTGCTGCCCATATCGCGCACGCCGGTGATCCCGTTCACCACCAGCATGGGCAGCACAAAGTCGGTCCCATCCCTGGCCGTGCTGCCAAAGTACACATGCGTGTGCATGTCCCAAAGCCCGGGGATGAGGTACTTTCCACTGGCATCGACGATGGTCGCGCCCTTCAGCTTTACCCGCGATGCGTGTGCGACCTGCACAATGCGGTTGCCTTCCACCACCACGGTCGTATGCGGCGCGAGCTTGCCCGTCACCACGTCCACCACGGTCGCATTCGCCAGCACCAGCCGCTGCGCCACCGCACACCCACTGGCCAACACCGCCAGCAGAACCATACCACCCAGCTTCATCCAGAGTTTTCGCACACAGCCATCCTACCCGTTCGCGTTGTGCCAAAACATCCATTCACTCGAACTCGCTACACTATTCCGGATGACCGACATCGCCACCACCCAGAAGATCGCGCTCCTATTTCCCGGCCAGGGCTCACAAAAAGTCGGCATGGGCCGCAACCTCTACGACACCTACCCCGCTGCGCGCGCGGTCTTCGAGGAAGCCGACCAAGCCCTCGGCTTCGCATTGTCCGATCTCATTTTCAACGGCCCCGAAGATCAACTCAAGCTCACCGAACACACCCAGCCCGCGATCCTCACCGTGTCGGTCGCTGCGTGGCGCGCGCTCGCGCCGGAGCTTGAATCGCGCGGCCTCGCCCCCGCTTTCGCCGCCGGCCACTCGCTGGGCGAGTACTCCGCGCACGTCGCCGCCGGGACCCTCAGCTTCGCCGACGCGGTCCGCACCGTCCGCCTGCGCGGCCAGTACATGCAGCAGGCCGTTCCCGCAGGCGAAGGCGCGATGGCCGCCATTCTCGGCCTCGACGCCGAATGCATCAACGACATCTGCGCCAAAGTTTCCGACGAACTCACCCAGACACCGCCCCAGAACCCCAGCGACCCGGCGGACCAAAGCGCCGCCGCGCTCGATGCTCTCAGCGATCCCACAAACCCGGCCTCGACACCCACCGAAGCGGCCTCACGCATCAACGCTGTCGTTACACCCGCGAACCTGAACTCGCCCGACCAGACCGTCATCTCCGGCTCTAAAACCGCCGTGGAACTCGCCGCGGCGCGCTGCAAGGAAGCCGGAGCCCGGAAGACGGTCATGCTCGCGGTCAGCGCGCCTTTCCACTGCGCGCTCATGCGGCCCGCCCAAGACCGACTCTCAATTCAACTCGAATCCGTCCGCTTCCACGACCCCGCGTTCCCGGTCGCCGCCAACGTCGATGCCCGCCTGCTGACGCGCTACACCGAGGTCCGCGACGCGCTCATCCGGCAGGTCACGGGAGCGATCCGGTGGGTAGACTGCGTTCGCCTGCTGCAATCGAGCGGCACCACCCACTACATCGAAGTCGGCCCCGGCAAGGTCCTCACCGGCCTCAACCGCCAAATCGACCGCGCCCTCTCGACGACCAACGTCGAAGACCAGGCGAGCCTCGAAAAGACCCTTGCGGCGTTCGTGTAGTTTTTGGCTTTGAAGGACAGTGCTTTACAACTTCCTTGCGACTGGCCGTTGCCTCGCATCGCGAGCGGCCCGGTTGGCATCCAAATACAGACCCACAACACGACCCACGCCGCTGATACGATATATGCCACGCGCCTGTCGTGGCGTTGCGCCGGATTTACAAAGGACATGCCATGCCAAGCCAACAGGAAGTGAAGTGGTCCCAACTGAAAGTCGGAGTGATCGTCCTCGTGTCGATGGCGCTGTTGACGACGCTGCTCTTCCTGATGACGAAGGCCTCGGGAATGAGCGTGTTCAGCAAGAAGCTGGTGGTACACAGCTTCTTTGAGAACTCGGCCGGGCTTAAGAAAGGCGCCGAGGTGCAACTGGAGGGCGTGACAATCGGCGAGGTGAAAGATGTCATCGTCTCGACCGACCCGGCGCGTAAGCTGACGCCGGTGGAAGCCATTATGAAGCTCGATCCGAAGTTTAGCGGCAACCTGCACAAGGACTCGAAGGCGACGCTGGCGACCATCGGCGTGCTCGGGGACACCGTCGTCGATATCAACAGCCAGACCGCTTCAGGGCCGCCTCTGGCCGCCGGCGACGAGCTCAAGACGCTCGAAACGCCGAGCCTTACCGACGTCGTGAAGGCCGGGCAGGGGACCATCGAGAGCCTCAACGTCATCCTCGCCAAAATGGACAAGATCGTCGACAAATTGAACAGCAACGACGGGTCGATCGGCAAGCTGATCAACGACCCGCAGTTGTACGACCGCGCGACCGGCACAATCGACCAGTTGAATACGCTGGGCATCAACCTGAACAGCGGGCGGGGGACGATCGGCAAGCTGATGAACGACACCCAGTTGTACGATCGTCTGAACGATACCGCGACCAAGCTGGATGCGATCGCGACCGACCTGAGCAATGGCAAAGGGTCCGCCGGCAAGCTGCTCCGCGACGACAAGTTATACGACAATCTGAACTCCACGCTGGCCCACGCGAATTCGCTGATGTCCGAAGTCGATGCGGGGCGAGGCAGCCTGGGGCTGCTGGTGAAGGACCCGGCATTTGCCCGCAAACTGAACGACACGGTGACCAAGCTGGACACTATTTTGACCAATGTGAGCGACGGCAAGGGCACGCTGGGCAAGCTCGCGACCGACGACCAGGCGTATACCAACCTCAACAAGCTGCTGACCGAGAGCACAAACCTGGTGACGACGATCCGGTCCGACCCGAAGAAGTATTTGACGATTCATTTGAAGATTTTCTAGGCGTAGTCTATTGATAGTCGGCGCGCAAGAACGGAGACGTTATGGTTCTTGATTTGGACGAAGCGGTTGAAGCTCAGTTGACCGAACGGGCCAACGAACGCGGCGTCGACCCTACTGCGTTTGCGGCAGAACTGCTGCGCGAAAGCCTGCTTCGAGAGGCTGAAAAGCGTACGGCGCGGCGCGAAGCTATCGAAGCGATGGAAGAGGAGCGAAAAGGACGCAAGCTCGGCTTGAAAGAGATGGGGCTTACGATGCGCGAGTTCATGCACCTGGATCACAAGTATTGAGCCTTCCTTTCGTTATCGATGCCTCGTTAGCGTTGAATTGGTGTTTTGAAGACGAAGTGACCCTGGACACCGAGAGGGTCATGTCTTCGCTCGAAACAACGTATGCGATCGCGCCTTCCTTCTTCGCGCTTGAATTGCAGAACGGCCTTTGGATGGCTGAGCGTAGAAGCCGCATCACGGCGCCGCAATCGAACGAAATTTGGCGCAGGCTACAGGTGTTTGACATTCGCCTTGCGTCGTCCACAACGCTTTCAAAGCGAGCGATTCTGGTCGAGTTGGCGCGAATCTCAGGCTTGGCCGTCTATGATGCCGCTTATCTTGAACTTGCTGAACAGACCGGATTGCCGTTGGCAACCCTGGACGAGAAGCTGTGCAAGGCTGCAGTGGCGAGGCAAGTCGTCCTGCTTCCTTGAAACCAAATCGGCGAAACTTTCCACCCGCACGTTACGTACATTGGTCATAAGCCAGCTTTCCGTACTTTCGCAGTCAGCCGCTCGAAGCGTATGCTTGCGACAACGATCTTTCGTTCCACCAAGGAGCTCTATGCGTAACGTCACTTTATGTTCTCTGCTTCTGCTGTCCGTCGGTGTATGCGGCGCGCAGAGTTTTGCCCCCGCCGATCGCGATTCCGGCCCGTCGACCATTCCCAAGAAGCCCGCCATTTTCGACGTCAGCGCGATCGACAAGACCGCCGACCCCTGCACTGACTTTTTCCAGTATGCCTGCGGCAACTGGAATGCGAAGAACCCGATTCCGAGCGACCAGGTGCGCTGGGGCCGCTTCAACGAGCTGGCCGACTATAACAACTATCTGCTGTACAGCGACCTGAAAGCCGCGGCCGACGCGCCCAAGTCGCCCTTGCAGAAGAAGTACGGCGACTACTTTGGCGCCTGCATGAACACCGAACTGGTGGACAAACTGGGCGCGAAGCCCTTGCAACCGCAGTTGGACGCGATTGCCGCGCTGACCAGCACTAAAGACCTCGCGGCCTTCAACGCCAAGCAGGAACGGCGTGGCGGCGGCGCGCTGTTCGGCGTCGGCGTGACGCAGGACCAGAAGGACAGTTCGCAGCAGATCGCCGCGACGGGCCAGGGTGGCTTGGGACTTCCCGACCGCGACTACTACCTGAACCAGGAAGACCGCTACAAGACGATCCGCGAGCAGTATGTGGCGCACGTTACGGCCATGTTCGTGCTGCTGGGCGACACGCCTGAGAAGGCCGCGAAGGAAGCTGCCAGCGTCATGCGCATCGAGACCGAGCTGGCCGAAGGCTCCATGGATCGCGTCGAAATGCGCGATCCGTCCAAGCGCTACCACATCATGACCATCGCCGAGCTGGAGAAACTGACGCCCAACTACAACTGGCAGTCCTACCTCGACGGCATCGATCTACCCGCCAAGACCATCAACGTTTCGAGCGTGAAGTTCGCCAAGGCGGCCAATGAAGTGCTTGGAACCGAAGACCTCAGCGCCCTCAAGAGCTACATGCGCTGGCACCTCGTCCACAGTTCGGCGCCGCTGCTGAGCAAGCCGTTTGAGACGGAGAACTTCGCCTTCTACAACCAGACACTGCAGGGCCAGAAGGAACAGCAGCCCCGCTGGAAGCGCTGCACGCGCCTGACCGACGGCGCGCTCGGCGAAGCGGTCGGGCAAGACTGGGTACGGCAAAACTTCCCCGGCGACTCCAAAGCGAACATGGAGAAACTAGTTCATGCGCTTGAAACCGCGATGCAGGAAGACCTGAAAACGCTGCCCTGGATGAGCGCCGAAACCAAGGTCGAAGCGCGCAAGAAACTCGACGCGATCACCGACAAGATCGGCTACCCCGCCAAGTGGAGGGACTACTCGACCATCGAGGTCAAGCGCGACGACCTGCTGGGCAACGTGACGCGCTCGGGCAACTTCGAGCGCAAGCGCAACCTGGCCAAGTTCGGCAAACCCGTCGACCCGACCGAGTGGGGCATGACGCCTCCGACGGTGAACGCCTACTACAACCCAGCGCAAAACAACATCAACTTTCCGGCGGGCATCCTACAACCGCCGTTCTATAGCAACACCATGGATCCGGCGGTGAACTTCGGCGCCATTGGAGTGGTGATCGGCCACGAAATGACCCACGGGTTCGACGACCAGGGCTCGCAGTATGGACCTACCGGCAATGTGAAGTACAACGCCGACGGCTCGATCGGAAGCTGGTTCACGCCCGAGGACAAAGCGAAGTTCAAGGAGCGCTCCGAGTGTACCGCCAGCGAGTACGACAAGTTCCAAGTCGCTCCGGGACAAAACCTCAACGGGCACCTGACGCTGGGTGAAAACTCCGCCGACAACGCGGGCATCCGCATCGCGTACATCGCGCTGATGGACACGCTCGCCAAAGAAGGCGCGAAGGCTGAACCGGGCTACGTCAAGGGCGAGCGGGACGGCTACACGCCGCAGCAGCGCTTCTTCATCTCCTTCGGCCAGGTGTGGTGCCAGAACCAGACCGAGCAGTCGGCGCGGGTGTTGGCCAAGACCGATCCGCACTCCACCGGAGAGTGGCGCGTGAAGGGCACGGTGCAGAACTTCGACGAGTTCGGCAAGGCGTTTGGCTGCAAAGTCGGACAGCCGATGATGCCCGCCAGCGGCGGTTGCCGCACCTGGTAGTTGCCTCTCTCTGAACAGAAGGCCCGGGCTTCGGCTCGGGTCTTTTTGCGGTGTCGAATCAGAACTCGTAGTCGAGGGAGAACTGAATCCTGCGAGCATCGGACGTGGCGATCGGGCGAGCGAAACTGTGAGCGGGCTGAATCTCTGAACCGAAGACAGTGTTTAGCAGTGAGATATTCGGGTGATTCAGGAGGTTGAACGACTCCGCGACAATGTCCAGGTGACCACTGCGGATGGGAACCATCTTCAAC
>JALYTE010000218.1 GCA_030854435.1 Acidobacteriota bacterium
GGCCTGTACCTTTGCCGGGTCGTGGGCGTAATAAAGCACTGTGCCCACCATGCCTGTCCGCGCACCGGATGCCGCCGCGACCAGCTTGGTCGCAGTGTCGGGTGGGGCGACCGTGTCGTTGTTCAGCAGCCAAACGAAGGCCGCACCCCGCTCCAGCGCCACAAGCGTTCCGAGGTTGCAACCGGAAGCGAAGCCGCCGTTCACCGGGGACTCCAAAAGCTCCAGCGCTGGGAATGACTCCCTGATCCGCTGCACCGAATCGTCCGTCGAAGCATTGTCCACTACCAACACCCGCAACGCCGGATAGTCCTGCGCCGCGAGCGAATGGAGGCAGGGGATGGTCTCGCGCCAGCCATTCCAGTTCAGCACGACGCAGGTTACCGGAGGAGCTGTCCCGGCACTACTTCCGTATTGGGCCGAAGACATTCTGTCAGTTTATCAAGCGACTCGGTGCCCAGGGTTGTCGACTTGGATTTCCGTCTGGCGTGGGCTGAAGCGGGAAATCGGAAAGCTCCACGAAACACTGCCGTCGGCGTTGTCTGCCAGATGCTCGAAACCAAATCGCTGCAACAAATCGCGGGTCATGCCATTCTTCGGCGTTGGACGATATATGCCTGCGATGCGTGCGGCCCCGGCTGCGCGCGCCGTCGCGCCGAGCAGATTGAACAGCTCCTCTTCAAGCCTCCGGCCCAGCACGCGACAGCTCATCAAAAGCATCGTGAGCGCGCACTCCTCCCCGCAGACCCGTGCGGCCATCAGCGCCACAATGCCGTTGTCGCCGAAGCGGTCGGTGAGACGCACCTGCCAGGTCTTCGTGCAGGGGTCGGTCATCCAGCCCCGCACGTCGGCTTCCGAAACGCGCGGCGTGGTGAGGTTGAACTGATTGGTCTTGTTGATCAGTTGCACGATGCGCGCGAGCCCATTCTCGCTGAAGGGACTCCAATGCGCCTGCATTTCAAGGCTGACAAGATAGCTGTGCAGATCGGTCGCCGTTTCGCGCACGACTTCGCGTTCGGCATTGGCGCGGTACCGCTCGGCGCGCTCGAAATCTTCCGGCGTGCAGCAGACGGCCTCAAAGTACCCGGCGCGAGCGAGGCAACGCACGAAGTCCGCAGGGTCTTCAGGCATTTCAGGGACTGCGACTTCCGGCAATTCCTGGCGCACCAGCGCGCGTTCGGCGGGATTGTCGTCGACGAAAACCAACGCATCGAGTCCGAGGTTGAGCGCTCGCGCGATCGTTCGCAGGTTCGTGGCCTTGTCCTGCCAATTGGCGACGAAGCAGGCGATATCGCGCTCGCGCAGCAGCATCGCGGGGTGCTCGCGAAACGGCGCGCGCGCATTGGCCTCGTCGTTCTTGGAACAAACCGCGAGCGCGATGCCGCGGCCTTTGAGTGCAAGGCAGTAACGCTGGAATTCAAGATACGCTTCACCCATCGCATGACCCTGGCCTAGTTGCAAGCCATCGACGCCGTCGTCGCCGACAATGCCGCCCCACAGCGTGTTGTCGAGGTCGAGCACGAGACACTTGGCGGAACGCCCTCGCAGCGCAGCGACGGCGCGCGCGAGATGGTCGCCCCAAACGGGTGCAGCGGCGGGATGGATTTCCTGCTTGGCCAGGTGCCACAGCGCAGGGTCGTGCAGTGCGTCGATGCCATACATCGCAGCCAGCGCATTGGCGTCGAGCAGCGCCACACCTGCCTCATCGGCCGCATCCCGGATACGCTCGTTGACTTGTTGCGACCGCGCGGCGGGCGAGCCTGCAAGCCTGTGCTCGTTCGAGCCAATGACAGCCTCGAAGACCGGCAGCGCCGTCTGTTGCACGACACTCGCGGAGAAATGTTCGCGACACAATCGCCAGCAGGTGGACATGCGATCGAGGGCTGTGTCGCAACCATCCTGCGCGAGATCGACCAGGTGGCGCGCGTCCAGCACCAAGCAGCAGACCTCGGGGCGAAAGCGATGCAATGCGGAGTTGACGTCGAGTAGTTCCTGAAAATACTGGCCGTAGGCGTTGATATAAATTTCCAGGCGCAAACCCCGGCGCAGACCGGCGATGCGCAGCGACGGCAGCAGATGTTGCGCGGTACAAGACGTCAGCAGAGCGACGCGCACCACAACAAGATGCGCGGGGGTGGAATGGTGCTCCAGAAACCGTTGCACGAAGCGGTCCAGCCTGGCGGTCTGCATGTAGTCGAGTTGGGTACGGGCCAGTGCGTCGATTTCGCGCCATGCCTCATCGCGCTTCGCACCGTTCTTCAACGCCGCGAGTCGCGAGTCGAAGTGAGATTCGACTGGAAGCCAGATGAGTGCCGGAGGCGTCATGTGGTGGGTATCACTTCTAACAATGGACGCGATGGAGAACCGGCTTGCGTGGCAGAGGCTTCAGCAACCATTCCGAACTCCAGGTTGTAGGCGATAAGCGCAACCATGGAAACGTGGAACCAAACATAGACCCGGAGCAGATTTTGATCCGCCATCAACAATAAACACTCGAAAATCATGGCCCGAGCCAAAGCGCGAAGCCATTTTGCGCGCTCGGAAGGCCAGTACTTCTTCGCTGTTCGCAGAGCGCCGACGGTATTGGCATAGACAAAGATCAGAAAAGGAATGATTCCGAAAATGCCGCTTGCAGCAAGGACGTCGAAGATGACCGGGAAGCCCCAGTAAAGGCGCAGGTCTTCTATCGTTTTTGGTTGAATGCCGTTCCGTGCGGCGATGTAAGGGGCCACACCACCGAGACTGTGCCCGATAAATGGATGATCGAGAAAAGCGTCGAAGGTCCGGACCGCTTCCTTGCTACGTTGAATGTAGGAATGTGCGGGCTGATTGGCCAGGCCGCTGCCTGCGAGCAACTGTAGGGGGTTTATAAGACTGGTGAGATAGGTGGCAGATCCTATGACAACGCCGATCAGAATAATCCCATTGATGACAAACCAACGCCCCGGAAGCGATACCAGCATCCTGCCGTGCGAGGCCTGGCGGATTGCACTGCGGAAACCCCGCATCATGTAGGGCAACAAGCGCACCATGAATTCGACAAGCATCACCAGCCAGGCGGTCTTGCTGGAGGACAGAATGAGGGAAATCGTAAGCGCAATGGTTGCCCATTTCCAAAGCCGCCCTCTGGCAATCCGGGCGCCGGAGATGCGAAGTTCCACTAACATGATCCAGCCCATCATGAGGTGGGTGGCATAGTAGGACGGCTCATAGGTGAACCCGTTGATACGTGCCAGCTTGCCGTGCAGTAGCCATTGTTTGACGAGGATGTCCGGCAGCCCGACGAGGGGTGTCATGAACTGCACCAGACCGAAGAGGCCGACGAATACATAGGAAAGCAGATAGAGACGCATCAACGGTTCCAGCGATACGCTCTTGCCGTAGATCTGTATCACCGCGAAGAAGCCTGCGATGGTGAAACTCAAGAGCGCGAAGAACTGAACTCCCACAGTAATCACGCCGCTAAGCGGGAGAAAGAGCAACTGGGTCAACAGCCAGAGGGCCAGCGCCGTGCTGCCTCGCGGCCAGAGAATGCGGCCGTCCTGAATCACCCGCGCGACTGCGCCAGCGCACACCAAGGCGAGCAGCAGCTGGGAGATTCGCACCACACCGCCGACATCGACGAACAGGATGAGGTCGAATGAGGCGGTAAAAAAACAGCCTGCCAGAACCCATTTCATCATGCGCATCCGGCCTCCTTCCTTGTCT
>JALYTE010000189.1 GCA_030854435.1 Acidobacteriota bacterium
CGGCACAACGTGTTGAACGCGACGGCGGCGATCGCGATCGGGCTGCAACTCGGCCTCGCGCCGGACATGATTGCGGAGGGGTTGGAGACTTTCCGGGGCGTCGACCGGCGGTTCCAGGTCAAGGGTAAAGCGGGCGGCGTGACGGTCGTGGACGACTACGGTCATCATCCGACCGAAGTGCGTGCGACTTTGGCGGCGGCGCGAGAGTGTGGATATGGACGCGTGCTGGTGTTATTTCAGCCGCATCGGTATACGCGGACGCGCGACCTGATGGACGAGTTTGCGGGGGCGTTTGCGGACGCGGATTTTGTCGTTGTGCTGGACATCTATGCGGCCAGCGAAGAGCCGATTGCGGGCATCAGCGGCGAAGGGCTTGCTTCCGCGATCAAGGGGACGCGGGTGGAGTACGCGGACTCGATGCAGGCAGGCGTCGAGCGGTTAGTCGGGCAAGCCCGCGACTGCGATGTCATTCTGACCCTGGGTGCGGGCAACATCTCGCAGGCCGGGGCGATGCTGGTGGAGGCGCTGGAGCGGCGGGCACGTTCCTGAGCGGATACCCCAAAGCACTTCGGCGTTGGTGGGCGTTGGTGGGCATTTATATTGAGTGCTGGCGGTTCTCCGTGGCCTTGCTCGGGCTGACGGACAGATGAAGGGGTTCTCAAAGCGTGGCTCAACAGCGGCTGGCACGCCGGAGGAAATGTATGTCCCGGATGTCCCATGGGCAGGCCCCGTGGCTCGCGGCCCTGCGCCCGCCGGTGCGCTGCATCGCGCGCATGCCGGGTCGTACTCAGCGACTGAAGACGTTGAAGCCGATGACGAACCCTACACGCCCGTTCGTGGGAAAAGCGGTTTCCGCCTGCGCGGTGTTGTGAAGAGCACGGCGGGTCGAACCGTCCTTGGCATCGTGCTGATTGTCGGGTTGGGGACCGCAGCAACCGTCGCGATTCTCGCTCGCAATTATTTCCTGCGCGATGCGCGGTTCGTCATTCCGGCGTCCACGCACATTGAAACTGTCGGCAACACGCATCTGACACGCGCCCAATTATTGAGCGCTTTTAGTGCGGACATCGACGCCAACATTTTCAAAGTGTCGCTGGACGAACGGCGCGCTGACGTGGAGCGTCTTCCCTGGGTGCAACATGCGACCGTCATGCGCCTGCTTCCGAACACGTTGCGCGTTTCGGTGGTGGAGCGGACTCCGGTCGCGTTTGTGCGGCAGGGAACATCGATCGGACTTGTGGACGGCGGCGGCGTGCTATTGGATATGCCGTCGGACGCGCCCGGCGATCCGCACTACTCGTTTCCGGTGCTGACGGGGATTTCGGCAGGCGATCCGCTCTCGACCCGAGCGGCGCGCATGGAGATTTATCGCCGCTTCATGAGGGAACTCGATAGCACCGGCGAAAGAATCAGCGACAACCTGAGCGAGGTCGATGTATCGAGCCCCGAAGATGTGAAGGCGCTGATTCCCAGCGGCAGCACGGACATTCTGGTGCACTTTGGCGAGGAGGATTTTCTCGCGCGATACCGGCATTTCCAGGAGCATCTGCCGGAGTGGAAACAGCAGTATCCAAAGCTGGCCTCGGCGGACATGCGCTATGATCGCGAGATTGTGTTGCAGATGGCGTCCGGCGCAGTCGTGCCTTCGACTGAAACCGTGGCTTCAAACTCGGCGGATGCGATGCAGCCTGTGACGAAGGTCGAAGCTCCCGTTGCGGACGCGTCCAGTAAAGCGCCGTCCAAACCCGTTGCAAAGTTGCTTCCACAGCCCGTGGTGCATGCTCCGCGCATTCCGACCGCGAAGCATGCGAGCGGACCGGTCCCACGCACCAGCGCGGCCAATGCAAAGATGTTCGCGGCACTCGCCGCCCAGCGTCGGCGTCAGACGGAAAATTCGGGTCGGGGGCCACAATGAACTCGAAGACAGAGAATCTGATAACCGTGCTCGATGCGGGCAGTACAAAGATTTGCGTGCTGGTTGCTGAAGTAGCCGACGGCGTGCTGCGCTACCGCGGACACGGCATCGAGGCCTCTTGCGGGATGCGACGCGGCGTTATTTCGAACCTTGCCCCGGCGGGCGATGCGATCAATAAAGCCGCGATGGAAGCTGAGAGAAGAGCTAAAGCGCCGATTGAAAGCACGGTCGTTGGAGTTGGCGGGCCGCATGTACTGGGCGTGAATTGCCGGGGCGGACTGAACATGGGCAGCCGCATGAAGGAGATTACGCGCGAAGATGTGAGCGCCGCGATCAACCGCGCGCGTTCGTTCGGCCTTGCGCCCGACCGCGACGTGCTGCATCTGTTGCCGCAACAGTTTGTACTGGACGACCAGAGCGGCATCCACGACCCGGTGGGCATGGTGGGCAACAAGCTGGAAGTGATGTTGCATCTTTCAACGTGCTCGGGCAGCGCGGCGCAGAGTATTGTGACGTGCGCGAACAAGGCGGGGCTGGAAGTTTCGGACACAGTCTTTGAAGGCATTGCGGCGGCTGAGGCCGTGCTCTCCGCCGACGAGCGCGAGCTGGGCGTTTGCATCGCCGACATCGGTTCGAGTTCGACGGAGTTGGCCGTATTTTTCGAGGGATCGGTCGCACATACGGCGGTTCTCCCTATCGGCGGCGACCACTTTACGAACGATCTGGCAGTGGGTCTGCATGTGGGTGTGGAGGAAGCTGAGCATCTGAAACGGACCTACGGCAATTGCGTGGTCACATCGATCCCGCAGTTGAATGAGATTGAGATTGGCGGCGATCTTGCGACGGGCGGGCAGCCGGCGCGCATGGTGCGGCAGCGTTTTCTCGCGGAGATTCTAGAGCCGCGCGCGCGAGAGATGCTGACTATGTTGCGCGACAATTTGCGGCAAGGCGGAGTGCTTGAGGCCATGGGCGCGGGCTGCGTGTTTACCGGCGGCGGAGCAAACCTGATGGGGCTATTGGATAACGCCGAAAGCCTGTTGCGCGTGCCCGCGCGAATCGGCTACCCGGTGCCCTTGTCGCGTATGCCGGCGGAGTTGGCGAAGCCGGAATTTTCGGCGGCCATTGGGATGCTGCTTTACGCGCACCGCACGCAAGTGCGCAAGGCTAGCGAAGAACAGGGTTTGCGGCAAAAGCTGAAGTCGATTTTCGCAGGGAGCTACTAGCGGTCCACGATGCGAGCAGACGATAGAATGGAAGCAATGACGAGTATGAATTTGCGCAGGATTTTCTTTGTGGGTATGGTCGCCGGACTGTTCAGCGTAGGTGTCGCGCAGGCGCAGTTCGCGGTATACGGCGGGGTCAGCGCGGAGCGTTTGCGAGGGATCGCTTGTAACGACCCGCAGAATACTTGCGCGAGCAACGATGGAACGGTGCGCCCCTATGGGGGCACGTTGGGTGCGTATTACGACTTCCGCACCTATGGGCCGGTGCGTTTGGGCGTGGACGTTCGCGGGGTCTTCCTGAATAGCAACAAGAGTGCGTTTACCTATTCAGGCGGCACCGATTTCATCCGCCACTATTCGGCACTGGGCGGCGCGAGAGCAACTTTCCATACGCCGTTCAAGGTGCTGCGACCGTACGTGCAGGCCTCGGCGGGTTTCGCAAAAACGGACGCTGTGGGTGGATATCAAAACTATACGCAGGTGCAAGGGTTCGCCGGCCTCGACCTCGCGTTGTTCCAGAACGTGGACTTCCGCGTCATCGAGTTCGGCGCGGGTGAGTTGTTCGGCCCGAGTTCGCACAGTATCCAGTCAGTTGGACTCGGCATCGTGTTTCACACATCGCGCGAAGATCGGTAGCAATTCGGTGCAGTCCCAAAACGGAACCTCGCTTGGTTCGCGTGGGCCAGAATCCGGCGGTCTTCGGTACGTCAACTGCAAGAATGAGTCAGCACTCAGGAGTGCGCAGCATGTCCGATTTTCTGAACGAAAACATTCGCATCCAGTACCACGAAGAGACGCGGCGCAACGCCCGCATCAAGGTGATTGGCGTGGGCGGCGGGGGTAGCAACGCGGTCAATCGCATGATCGCCGCAAAGGTCGAAGGCGTGGAGTTTATCGCAGCGAACACCGATGCGCAGGCGCTTGAAAATTCGCAGGCGCCGGTGAAGCTGCAACTCGGAGCGAAGTTGACGAGCGGTCTGGGCGCGGGCGCGAATCCCGATATCGGACGCCGCGCGGCGCTCGAAGATTCGGACAAAATTATCGAAGCGCTCGAAGGCGCAGACATGGTTTTCGTTACAGCCGGGTTGGGCGGAGGCACTGGGACGGGGGCCGCTCCGGTGATCGCTTCGCTCGCCAGCGAGATGGGCGCGTTGACCGTTGCCGTAGTGACGCGGCCTTTCGCATTTGAGGGCAAGCGTCGCACCATGCAGGCCGAGCGCGGGTTGCAGGAGTTGCTCGAGTCGGTCGATACGCTGATCGTGATTCCGAACGAGAAGCTGCTTGCGGTCGCCAAAGACGCGGGTTTTTTTGAGAGCTTTCGCATTGCCGACGATATTTTGCGGCAAGGCGTGCAGGGCATTTCCGACATCATTACGATTCCCGGCGTGATCAATCGCGACTTCGCCGACGTGAAGACGACGATGGCGGGTATGGGCTACTCGGTGATGGGAACGGCGGTGCGCGGCGGGGCGGACCGCGCACGCAATGCTGCGGTCGCGGCGATGGCGTCGCCGCTGCTCGAGGCCGGTGCCATCGACGGAGCGCGCGGGATCCTGATCAACATCACAGGCTCCAGCAATCTGAAGCTGAATGAGGTGAACGACGCTTCGACGCTCATCCAGAATGCGGCGCACGAGGACGCGAACATTATCTTCGGCGCAGTGCTCGACGAAAGCATGGGCGATGAGGTGAAGATTACGGTCATCGCGACCGGCTTTCGGCAGGAGATGCCGCAGCGGCGTGAACGCATGATGGCCGAGGCGACGCTACCGACGATTCGTCGCGACCCTCCGCCTCCGCCGCGCATTGCGCAACGTCCGGTGACGCCGCAGTTCGCAAGCGAAGAGGACGAAGCGGCGCTTGAAAACGTTGCGCGTGAATCGGAAGGCGTCCACGAAGAGGCGCGGATTTTTCACTACGACGATTTGGAACAAATTTCGGGCGAGTCGCAATACTCTTCTGCGTCCGCGGTCGGCGTTCGGCGTGACGCTTCGACACCGGACTCCGGTATTCCGCGCTATCAGGAGCTGATACCAGTTCCGGCTTCCGTATTCGACGACGATTTTTTTCGTGCTTCGTCAGATACGCACTTGAACGAACTTTCTCCCACGCGTTGCGTCCAACTTGAGAGTGAGCCGCGCGCGCACATGCCATCGCTTGCGCAGGAGTCGCAAGTGTCGGCGCTGGCAGGATATTCGGCGGCAGAGCAGGGGGCCGCAACGGACGAACTGGATATTCCTGCGTTTCTGCGACGCACCCACTAGAACGCGCCGGTAAACTCCTGCGTCGTTACAATAGAAATTGGATTGAGAGAAACGATGAGACGAAGGACGACCATTCTAATTCTCGCGTTGGGCCAGCTATTGAGCGCCGGCTCCGCGGAGGCGGCGACACGGAAGCACCCGGTCGCGAAGCATGCAGCCACAAAGGGCCACTCCGCCTCGGTCAAGACGGCGCACGCACATGGACGCGCTGCGGCGAAGCGAGCGAAACGAGTCGGCTCGCGCGGACGCAGAGGCTCATCGCATCGTTACAGCGAACGCTTTACGGCAAACAGTTTCGCGGAAAACTTGACGCTCGGTGATATCGCAACTGGTGAGAATCCGGTAGTGCGCGCGGCGGCGATCGAAGCGCTCGGCAACATGAATGGAACGGCGCTGGCGATCGATCCATCGAGCGGCCGCATCCTCGCCATGGTGAATCAAAAGCTTGCTCTGAGCGCGGGCGCGGAGCCTTGTTCGACGATCAAGTTGTCGGTCGCGCTTTCCGCTCTTGAAGAAGGCCTGGTGAAGCGCGATACCCGCGTGAACCTGGGCGGACATTATGCAATGACGCTGACAGAAGCTCTAGCGCACTCAAACAATCTGTACTTTGAAACGCTGGGACGCGCGCTGGGTTTCGAGCGCGTGAAGCACTACGCCCATCAGTTCGGCCTCGGCGAACTGGCGGGATACAACATTCCGGGCGAGCAGCTTGGCGTCTATCCGGACACTGTGTTGCCCGCGAAGCTGGGCGGCGTGGGGCGCATGTGCTCGTTCGGCGAGAGTGTTTCGATGACGCCATTGCAACTAGGCGCGATGGTTGCGGCGATTGCGAATGGCGGCACATTGTATTACCTACAGCATCCTACAAGCGAGGCAGATGTCGCTGCGTTTCGGCCTCGCGTGAAGCGGCTACTGACCATTGCACCGCTGCTGCCGGAGATGCTCGACGGCATGCGCGCGGCGGTGCAATATGGGACGGCGCGGTCGCTGAAGGCCAATTTTACGGCGTTCCCCGTGATGGGAAAGACGGGCACATGCTCGAACAATGGCACGCGCTTCGGCTGGTTTGCGAGCTACGCCGAAACGCCTGCGGGCCGTATCGTTACAGTCATCTTCCTCGAAGGCGGGAGGCCGACGTTCGGACCCAAAGCAGCGGAACTGACGGGACAGTTCTATCGTGCGATGTATGAGCGCAATTACTTTCAACCGAAGCAGCCTGCTTCGGTTCCTGTCGCGCAGCAAACTGGCGGGCGGTAGTGTTCGGTGAAGATTCTTACTGCGGCGGAGATGAGCGAGACGGACCGCCGGTCGGTTGAGGCAGGTGTGCCTGTTGCGACGCTGATGGAGAACGCGGGGTGCGCTGTCGCGTGGTTTTGCGAGCGGCACTTCTCGATCAGTGGACTGGTTGTTGTGCTGTGCGGCAAAGGCAACAACGGCGGCGACGGGTTTGTCGCGGCGCGGCATTTGGGAGCAAGCGCCAATATTGTACGCATCGTGCTGCTGGGCAAGGCCAGCGAACTCAAGGGTGATGCAGCGGTCGCGTTTCAGGCGCTCGACTATTACGACTTTGTTGAAGCCGAAAACGAAGCGGATTTGCGCGATGCGCTGAAAGACGCCGTGCTGATCGTTGATGCGGTAGTTGGCACGGGGTTCAAGCCTCCGTTGCGCGGGCTTGCCGCCGTCGCGCGAGCTATCGTTGCGGAGATTCGTGTGCCTGTGGTCGCGGTCGATCTCCCCAGCGGTTGGGACGCGGATTCGACCGGCGAGCATAGCGACGAGGCCTTCCGCGCGGACGCGGTTGTTACGTTCACTGCACCGAAACTGGCGCATATTTTCGGGCATCTGACGCATACAACATTTGGCGCGGTGGTGGTTGCCGACATCGGATCGCCGGACGACGCTGTGCGATCTGGCGCGAACCTGACGTGGGCAGGATCGTCGAAATCGTTGACCGAAAAGCCTCGCGACGTGAATGGCAACAAGGGCCAATTCGGGCATGTGCTGGTGGTGGGAGGAAGTTGGGGCAAGTCGGGCGCGCCCGCAATGGCGAGCGTTGCTGCGATGCGTGCGGGTGCAGGCCTTGTGACGGCCGCGGTGCCTGCGTCAATCCTGCCGATGGTCGCGAGCGTCGCGCCGGAGTTGATGTGCGTGCCGCTGGCGGAGCGCGATGGCCGCGTAGAGTTGGCCAACGCGGAGCCGCAGTCGCTGGCGAAATTGTTGAAGGGGATGAACGTGGTTGCGGTTGGGCCGGGGCTGGGGACTGAGGGTGAGGCGAGCGAGTTTGCACGCGCGCTTGTTGAGCGCTGTCCTGTTCCGATGGTCATCGACGCGGACGCGCTGAATGCGTTTGCGGGAAAGACCGAATTGCTCAAAGCAGCGGCGAAGAGCGATGGACAGCGCACGCTGGTGCTTACGCCGCATCCCGGCGAGATGGCGCGACTGGTGGGGCTGACGGTGAAGGACGTTGAAGCGGACCGTATCGGCATTGCGCGACGCTTCGCGACCGAACATGGCGTTACGCTGGTGCTGAAAGGTTGGCGAACGCTGATCGCGCATCCCGACGGTCGCATCGCCGTGAACACGACAGGCAATCCTTCGATGGCGAAGGGCGGTAGCGGCGACATTCTTACGGGAATCGTTGCTGCAATGCTCGCGCAATATCCGCAAGACGTTGCAGGCGCTGTCGAGGCATCTGTGTTTCTGCATGGGCTCGCTGGAGATTTCGCGGTGCGCGCTCAGGATGAGCATACGGTGCTTGCGACGGACACCGTGGGGCATTTGTGGGAAGCCTTTCGCGCGCGGGTGCGCGACGAGGAGGGGTTCACATGGATCGCTGGGACGGCGATGAATCGAAAGTAGCTGGAACAGGATGCGAGAATTTGCGCGTGAAAAGCGGTTGCGGACGAGAAGCGTTGCGGGTACGCTGGCGCTCGGGGAAATGCTGACGGAGTTGTTGTCGGCACCGAAGCTGGTGGTACTACGCGGCGAACTCGGCGCGGGCAAAACGACGCTCGTGAAGGGCATGGCCGCGGCCTTGGGCGCGGCGACGGCGGACGATGTTACGAGTCCGACGTTCACGTTGGTGCATGAATATCAAGGGCGCAAAGTGAGGCTGTATCACCTCGATTTGTACCGGCTCGAAAATGAGCATGAGGTCGAAGGATTGGGCCTGTGGGAGATGGTCGATGCGCCGGGCGCGCTGGTGATTGTCGAGTGGGGCGACAAGTTCGCCAGCGTCATGGAGCGTGCCGACGCCGAGATTGCGATGGCAGTCGGAGAGAATGAGACTGAGCGCCTGCTGCATATTCGCTGGCGTTAAGCCAAACTCCCCGATCTGCGTGAGAGCAGATCGAGGAGCGGGTTCAGACATCGGCGACCGGCTTATTCCATGGAACGCCAGTCGGCGTTGGTGCTGGCGCGGAGGCCGATGAAGGTAGGAACGAAGACGGTAAGGGCGGCAAAAGTTGCAACGATAGTTTCGTACATGGTGTGACTCCTCTGTGAGCGGGCGCAAAGGCGCATTCGCTCGGTTGGCGCGACAACGTGTGTCGGTGATTTCGATACAGTGCGGGCGGTGTGAGGTCTTGACTCATCCGTCTCGGCCACTGCTTGGCGCGGTGAGTTCAGTTACTAACTCGAACCGCGCAGCTTGTTCGCAGGTGGCTTAACCGGTTGTTGCCAGGCTGGCCATCCGTTCACTGCTTACACAAGCTTCTACGGATGGGATGATGCAACGGTTCCCAAAGAATCAAGAAACGACCGATTATCGCCCCTTAAAGCGATAAATCGCACACTGTTCATCTCCGGTCGAGCCGTACTCTTTTTGCTGCGCGATGGCCGCGAGGTCGGCGACGTGATCCGCGGCGGACATCGCCACGCGGCCCTCCCATGAGCGCGTAAAGGCGGGATGGTTGTCCAGCAGCGAGCCCTGTTCCGCATTCACGTAGACGAGATCGAAGGCCTGTGGATGGCGGGTAAGATGCTTCTCGACGTGGCGCAGGAAGCGGCGCAGAACAGGCGTCTCGAAAGGGTGAAAGAGGAACGCAAGGACAGGCGTGCAGGGAAGCGGCTGTCTGGTCGCGTCGGCATGATGCAGAGTTATTGGCGCAAGCGCAGATGCTTGAATATCACGCGACCAGAGTTCTATGTTCGTGCGGGCGATGCGGCAGAGCGCGTCGTTCAATTCAATGCCTTCGACCGCCGCGAATGGAAATTGCGATGCGAGCAGCAGAGCGCGGCCTTTACCCGCGCCGATGTCGAGGAAAGTGTATCGCTCGATGGAGTGCAAAGGCGCTGTGCGTTGCAGCCACTGGTCGATGACGCCTTCGAGAATGCTGGGCGCGACGGCGTAGTAAGCGGTCAAGTCTTCGTGCGGAGCGTTCGTGCCGCGAGCGATGACGTTCGCGGGCCAGAGACCCGAGGTGTCGGTGCCGTGGCGCGTGTCGAACGGGTGGATCGCGGGATTGATTTTGCGGCGTGGCATTCGGGATTATCTCAGGATGGTGAAAGGTGCAGGAAGAAGCGTGATCGACGTGCGTGAGATCGCAGGCAGGCCCGCAAGGCGGTTCTCGATCTGGGCGCGAAGTTGTGCGATGGCCGCTTCGTCGGTCGAGGGCGCGAAGAGCGAGACCTCGGCGATGTAGCGCGGGCCAACGCCGGGAATGTTTGTGCCGGGAGCTTCGCGATCCTCAGTCAGCGTGGCCGCGCGAACGAGACCGAGAGCGACGATGTTGCGTTTGAGAATCGGGTCGTAGCAATCGCGCAGCGCGTTCAGCAGGTCGGTGTCCGTCACTGCGCGATGTCTCGATGATTGGCGGCGCACGATTCGACGTGCCGCTGCATCTGGGCGCGCCAGTCGGGCTTGTTGGAAGGGTGCAGGTAGTCCTGGCGATAGAAGAGCAGCCAGGTCTGGCAGCCGTGCAGGTCGGTGAGTTCGTCCTTCGAGGTCTGCGGTGGAATTGCAATGGCGTTTGTGCCGTCGATGCTCTGCGTCAGCGCCTTGAGCGCGGGTTGGAACTGTGCGTCGGGCGCATCGCGGAGGGATGCTGCCGTGTCGAAGAAAGGCCATGCGGGCGATGTGCCACGAACGATGGGCCTCGTTGCCAGTGCAGTCTGTCGATGCAGCCGGTGACGGCGCACGAGGTTGAAAGCGCCGAGCGCGAGAATGAGGATGATGAGAACGTATTGATGGCGTTGCAGTCGCATGGTTGGTACCCCCCTCCCCCCTCCCCCCGGGGGTACCTTGCAGGGAAGTCCTTTGTTTTGTAGGGCTCCAGGGCAAGGACCTGTTGCAAAGTATTCAAAGCAAAGGACTTCGGTGCAAAGTCTTCAAAGCAAATGACTTAATATCGTTTGTCGGCTTGCAGGTCGGTGGCTCGGTTGGAACCCGTGTCCGAACATCCCGACCCTTGGGCAGGCTCAGGGCAGACTCGGGGCATCCCGCCGGGGGGCCTTAATGAGCTATGGGATATGAGATATGAGTTTGTGAGCTGCGAGTTTTCAGATCCAAGCTCTGTTTCCATTGTAAAGGATTGCCGGGGGTAAACACGTCAATTATTTTTGGTGGCTATCTCCAGTGTTCATAGCGGTTTGCAAAGTTTTGCACAGGCCGGGGG
>JALYTE010000248.1 GCA_030854435.1 Acidobacteriota bacterium
GTCGATGTATTGGTAAGAAGTCTGTGGACGCACACTTGCGAATAGCGCCGGTCCCGGCGCAACCCCGAAATTGCAGAAGAAGCAGCTAAAGCCAATCACCGGGAAATTACCGCCGCCTCCATAAGACTCGACATGGTCCGAGTTGAGTCCAAAGCCAGCTTCGTTCAACAATGTCGGAGAAAATATGTGCGTGTTGCTGAGCTTCAAAAACTGCGTCCGTGCGGGCGTGGGAGCGGTCTGGCCGATGGCTGGCCCGTAGGTCGTGTTCGTGAACGAATCGCCGATGTTGTAGCGAACATAAAATTTGTTCCTGTCGCTGGGGTCCCAGTCGATCTTCACCGAACCCGTGTCTTCACGTAATGTGTCGACGTTATTGGCGCTATATAGGTCGAATTTGTGGGCAGTATCCAGAGGGTCTGGCCCGAGATTTCCAACCGGAATGGCCGCAACCACCGGCTTCAGCGCGGGGACAAACTTCGCCCGTTCGGCTGCGTTGAGTACGTCGTAAATACGCGTGTTAGTGACTGTTTGACGAACGCCTTCATAATTTGCAAAGAAGAACAGCTTGCTCTTCATGATCGGGCCGCCGATATTTCCGCCGAACTGGTTGAGCCGCAGCGGCGTCTTCGATCCGGGCGTGGAAAAGTAGTTCTTTGAGTCTAGTGCGTCGTTGCGAAAGAACTCGAAAACCTCGCCATGGAGGTTATTGGTTCCAGACTTCGTAATGACATTGACCACGTCGCCAATCGAACGTCCGTACTCTGCCGAAAAATTACCCTGGAGGACGTGGAATTCTGCGATCGAGTCGACGCTGGCGCGTGTGATGCGGGCGTTTCCGCGGCCAAGCTGCATCGACGTTGCGTTGGTGTCGATGCGGGTGGCATCGGCACCATCGAGCAAAATGTTTACGCCGGCAAAACTCGTCTCCGCGCCTCCCAGGCTGGTCTGACCGAACTGCCCACTCGTCACCGATCCCGGCACGAGCGCCAGCAGATCGGTAAAGTCCCGGCCATTCAGCGGAAGGTTCGCAATGCGGTCCGCATCGATCGTCGTCCCCAGGTCCGCGCTCAGCGTGTTTACCTGCGCCTGGTTCGCGGTGACCGTCACCGATTGGGTGTCGGTGCCGGGCCGAAGAACAACATCGGCGCGATGCTGCTCGGAGGCATTCAGCGCTACGCCGAGAACGTTCGACGTGCCAAAACCCTGGTAAGTGGCGCTGATTCGATAGCTGCCAACCGGCAGCGACGGAACGTTATACTCACCGCTTCCATTCGACTTGGTCCGGTAGGCCTGTAGCGTGCCTTCGTTCACGACCACAACGGACGCGTTGGGAATAGCCGCGCCCGTCGTATCGTGCACCGTTCCCTGGATACTGCCAGTATCGAGTTGCGCCGTGGCAACTCCAGCCAGACACAGGATTAGAACTGCGAGGAAAATCCGGCACATGCGAAATATCTTGTTCATTCTGGGCTCCAATGAAAGTGAGATTTGCTGGTTGTTGCCGACGAACCGCGAGTCGTCTGTCGAGCAACCTTTGTTGCCGCCGGTGTCGCAGCCTTTTTGGTGCTCTTGCGGGTATTGTTGTTCTGCATACTTTGCAGGTTTTCTTGAAGCAGCTTCTCGGCATACTTCACATCAGCCGTTACGGCGCGCCGCGCGCCGGCAGCGTCGCCGTTGGCGATAAGTTTATAAATTCGTTCATGGCGCTCCCAGTTCGCAGCGAAATCTGGAACAAGCGGATGAACGCGATGCCGCCCCTCGGACAGCGCGCCGTACATCATCTGCATGGTGCTGTGCATCGCGCCGTTCTTGGCTGCGCGCGTGATGGCTCCGTGAAAATCGAGTTCATAGCGAATGTAGGCTTCTGCATCTCCGGCCGAGACCTTCATTCCTTCCAACATGGCCTTCATCTGCTCGAGATCGTCGCGCGTGGCTCGACGCGCAGCCAGTTGCGCGGCAGCCGGTTCCAGTATCTCGCGCAATTCATACAACTCCATGTACTTGATCTCCTGGAGAAGGAGCATCCACTGCAGGTGCCGGCTCGCCATGCTGGTGAGCGAGGGCTGCAGGTAGGTGCCATCACCTGGCCGAGCCTTCAGCAATCCGAGGAACACCAACCCCTTCAGGGCTTCGCGCAAGGAAGCACGGCTGACTCCCAGCATCTCGGCGAGCCTTGGCTCAGAGGGCAGGCGGCTTCCGCGCTTGAGGTCTCCGGAACGCACTAGCGCCTCGATCCGGCTTGCAACCATCTCGATCACGGTTTCGCGATCGGAAGGCCGGCGAGTCGTCGGTGTCTTCTTAATTTTGCCCGTTGATGGAGGAGACGTTTTCACAACTGTCAGACAATACGGCGGCTGGTGGAGCGTTGTCAAGCAAACTCCCAGTTTCGCACATCTTTCCAAGTTGACCTACAGAGTCCCTACCATTGCGGGATTGATCGTGTTTGACGCTATTATGTCCGTCGTTTTATGCTGTGTAGCTGTCCGACATTTTAAACAGGGTTTCCCATGAATCGCTCGTTAGAGTTTTTCCCGCAGACTGTCGCGCCAATCGTTGCCTGCGACCACATGTCGATCTTTGCCGAGGGGCTCGACCACCCTGAAGGTCTGGCTTTCGACAACGATGGCGCCTTGTGGGCAGGCGGTGAAGCCGGGCAGATCTATCGTCTTTCGAGCCACGGGGAAACGCAGCAAATCGGTAACGTAGGCGGCTTCTGTTTGGGACTTACCTTTTCGGCTGCGCAGGAACTGTTTGTCTGCAATGTCGGTCTGCACGCACTGCAGCGCATCGATCGGAGGGGAAAGATTCTGCAAACCATCGAGCACGTCGGCGAGACCCGACTCCGCACACCGAACTTTTCCGTCTTCGATGGCGACGACAATCTTTACTTTTCCGATTCGGGATCCTGGAACGGAAACGACGGCAGCGTTTATCGTCTTCGCGCCGGTGGCGCCGTCGAACATTTCGCGGGACCCTTCGCTTTCGCGAACGGCCTGGCACTCAACGCGGCGCAGGACACATTGTTGGTTGTCGAGAGTCAGCGTGATTGCGTGACAGCCGTTCCGATCCGCAAGAACGGCGTGGCCGGAACACCCGAAGTCTACGCGTCCGGACTCTCCCGCATACCGGACGGCGTGGTGCTTGACGCCGCGCAGAATCTTTACGTCACATGTTACGCGACCGACTGCATATACCGAATAGGCATCGATCGCAGCGTCGAACTCTTCGCTTTTGATCCCGAAGGGACGATACTTGCACGACCGACCAACGCCGTTTTCGGCGGCGACTCAAATTCCGATCTGTTCGTGGCCAATCTGGGCCGCTGGCACATCACACGTATTCCGACGCCGGCGGTCGGGCAGCGCCTTGCCAACCAAACCGCGGACAGGACATAAACAGTTATGAAGATTACCGATGTGCGTTGGACGCCCGTATTCATTCCTATCGAAGCACCCCTGCGCTACGCCTACGGTTCGCACCCCGGGGTGTCGCGGCTGGTCATTGAGGTCGAGACGGACGAAGGCCTCACGGGCCTCGGTGAGTGCTACAGCGGCGCCAGCCGTGAAGGTCAACTCACAGAGATGCGGCCATTGCTGCTGGGCGAAGATCCGTTCCAGTTGGAACGCATCCGCTGGAAGCTTTCCTCGCCCAGCGCGCAAAAGCTTTTCGGCAATGTGCTCGGCTATGCGGGCATTGAGTTTGCATGCCTCGACCTACAGGGCAAGGCAACGGGACGTCCCGTGTGCGACCTTCTCGGTGGCCGCTTGCGCGAAGTGGTCCCGCACGCCGGATACCTCTTCTATCGCCATCCCAACGAGCACGGACACGGACGCGTCAGCAACTGCGACGAGATGGTCACTTTCGCAAAGGACCTTGTCGCCACGCACGGCTTCGAAACGCTGAAATACAAGAACGGTGTCCTTCCTCCACCCGAGGAAATTGAAACCTTCATCGCTCTCCGCAAAGCTTTCCCGCAACACAAGCTACGGCTCGACCCCAATGCCGCCTGGAGCGTCACGACCGCTATCCGCGTAGCCCAGAAGCTGTCACAATACGATGTCGAATACTACGAAGACCCGGTCTGGGGTCAGCGTGCCATGGAGCGCGTGAATGCCAAAGTCCCCTACATGGCGCTGGCTTCGAACATGAGCATCTTCGCGTTCGAGGATCTTTTCCTGGCGGCGCGCAATAACGTGCTCGATGTTGTGCTGCTCGATCCGCACTGGTACGGCGGTATCGCTCGCGCCCGCATGGCGGCCGGAACGTGCGAGGCCCTGGGTCTCGACGTCGGCCTCCACAGCGGCGGGGAATTCGGAATCTCGCAAGCCGCCGCCCTTCACTTACTCGCCTCCATACCCAACCTCAGCGCTGCGGCCGATACTCACTACCACCACCTCACGGACGACATCATCGTGGGCGGCAAAATGAAGTTCGAAGCTGGGGGATTGCGCGTCCCCACAGGCCCGGGTCTTGGCATAGAACTCGACCGCGACAAGCTGGCGAAATACAACGATCTTTCGCGCACGAAGCAGATGGGATCGTGGATTGAAGACCCCACCCGTCCGGGCATCGTCACGGTGCAGCCGAAATGGTAACCCGCGCGCTGCTGTGCGGGCTGGTACTGGCCTCATGGCCGGCGCTGGCCTGCGCGCAAACGCAAAAGCATACCGTGTGGCAGATCGGCAACTTCGACGATTCCTCACGAGAGTTCCACGACAGCTTCGGCGTCGACTATTCCAAGCCCGCTTCCAACGTTGATTACACCATCGGCAAAAGCACCCTCTCCAACTGGCTGCGCTTCCAACCGGGCAATGCCAACGGCCTCGCTGGCGGACGCCTTCACCCGTTCCGCATCCATTTCACACTTCCCCAGCAACCGCGGGGCACCTACATGCTGAAGCTGGCAATGCTCTACGAAACACCCCGCCTCTCCAAGCTCCGGGTCGAACTCGGCGGCCACACCGGCCTGTTCACGTTCGCGCCAAAGCTCGACTACGCAGCGGGCGATTGGGAAGGCACCTTCGTCCCTCATACATCGCACGCTGAGCGCTCGATTGCACTTCCCGCCGCATGGCTGCGCGAGGGCGAAAACACAATTACCCTCACAGCGATCGACGATCCCGCAACGCCCCAAAACTCCCTTGGTGACATTGCGCCCGGTGAAAGCGGCCTCATCTACGACGCGCTGGCTCTGGAACAAGTTCCCGAGCCGTACGCCGAGGGAGGCACCGCGACCACGGCAGTCGCCACCATCTTCTTTCGCGGCTCACCGACCAGCCCGCGCGAGGTGGTCCGCGCCTGCGTCGATGCGCACGTCGACGCGCTTGAGGGCGCTCTTCCAAAGCAGATCGAACTGACCCTCGCCGGACATACCGAAATCCAGCCTCTCGACTTCGGTTCGGCCGACTTCGGCGAAGCTTGCGCCCTCTTCGCCGTGCCGGAGTGGAAAGGGACCGCACACGGAATCGTACGCGTCAGCGGAAAGCCAACCAACGTCGATCTGGTCGCGCAAAAGAAGTGGACGATCCTCATCGTGCCGCACGAGCACCTCGACATCGGCTTTACCGACTATCGCGAAAAAGTGGCCGAACTACAGTCGCAGAGCATCGACGGCGTCCTCGACCTCCTCCCCGGTCACCCCGAATTTCGCTGGACCATGGATGGCAGCTGGATCGCGCAACAGTTCATGGCGGCGCGGTCGCCCGAGCGTGTACAAGAGTTCCTCATCGCAGTCCGCGCCGGAAAAATCATCGTGCCTGCGCAGTACGCCAACCAGCACACCGGCGTCGCTTCCCTCGAAGGCCTCGCCCACTCGCTCTACTATTCGCAGTCGCTCGCGAACAAGTTCAGGCTTCCCATCGGCGCGGCCAACATCACGGACGTCCCGTCGTACTCGTGGTCCTATGCCTCTATCCTGCATAGCGCGGGCATTCAATACTTCGCGGCGGCAAGCAACTCGTGGCGCGCTCCCATCCTGCTCAAGGGTCGCTGGAACGAGAAGTCGCCCTTCTACTGGGAAGGTCCCGACGGTGGGCGCGTTCTAATGTGGTACTCCCGCGCGTACCTCCAACTTGCATCGATGTTCGGCACGCCGCCGATGGTCGAGGCGGTCCACGATGCGCTCCCGGTCTTCCTCCAGGCCTACTCGCGCAAGGACTATCGCGCAGACTCCGTCATCCTCTTTGGCAGCCAGCTTGAAAACACCGCCCTCGACGCCGCCCAGGTCACTTTACCCTCCGAGTGGGCAAAACAATACGTCTACCCCCGCCTGGAGTTCTCGACATTCCACGATGCCATGGTTTCCATCGAAGAGCAGTTCAAGCAGTTCAACGGAACGATCCTGACCTATCGCGGCGACTTCGGGCCCTACTGGGAAGACGGCTTCACGTCCGGAGCACAAGCCACGGCCATGCATCGCGCCAACCAGCAGCGCCTGCTCAACGCGGAGACAATGGCAACCATCCCCTCGCTTCTCAATCCGGCCATCCGCCCTGACCACGGGTTGCTCGACGACGCCTGGCAAAACTCGATGCTCTTCGACGAGCACACCTGGACCTCCGTTGGAGCAACCACCCAGCCGGAAAGCGAGCAGACCGTCGGCCAGTTTCAGAACAAAGCCGGCCAGGCCTTCCATGCTCGCGACGATCTTGAGCAGAGCATTCACCGTAGCTTCGCTCAACTGGAAGCCACACTCGCCCCCAGGGACGCCTCGCTGGTCATCTTCAACGGGCTGAACTGGTCACGCGGCGGTTGGCTCGAGGCCGACATCCCCGAAGGCAAACAGATCGCCGACCCAGAGACACACCAGCCCGTCCCGCAGGACATCCTGCGCGTTGAAAGAGGGACCCCCTTGCCCGGTTTCGGCGGCAGGACGGTACGCGTTCGTTACCGTGCCGACAACGTCCCCGCAGTCGGCTACAAGCTTCTCTCAATCGTCGACGCACCGCCCTCTTCATCGTCAAAACCCGCACAGCCACAAGGCGAAACGCTGGAGAACAACTTTTACCGCATGACCCTCGACCCCGCCAGCGGTTCCATCCGCAGCATCTGGGACAAAGCCCTCAACCGCGAACTCGTTGACGCGCACAGCCCCTATCGTTTCGGCAGCTACGTCTACGTCACCGGCGCAGACGACATGCCGAACAACAGCCTTTACCGTTTCGGCGCCACGCTGCCCATGCCCACGCTGACTTCGCATCCCGCATCCGGCGGTCGCCTCGTTTCCCTGCATCACGGAGCCGCATTTTCAACGGCCATTCTCGAGTCCTCCGCGCCCAACACCGACTCCATCCGCACCACCGTCACGCTGCCTTCCGACATCAAGCGCATCGATATAGCTGTTTCCCTCCACAAAACCGCCACCCTCAAGCGGGAAGCGGCCTACATTGCATTTCCGCTCGCCATCGAGCATCCCTCCTTCGCGTACGACACCCAGAACGGCTACGTCGATCCCGCGCGCGACGAACTCGCCGGCGGCAGCCGCGAGTGGTATGCGACGCAGCACTGGGCCGCCATTCATGACGACGCCGTCGCTGCGGCCATCATCCCCATCGACGCCCCCATGCTGGCCTTTGGAGACATTGTCCGTGGCGCATGGCCCGACGACTTCGTCCCCAGGAGTTCCACCATCTTCTCCTGGTTGATGAGCAATTACTGGAGCACCAACTTCATGTCGTCGCAGGGCGGAGACTTCACCTTCCGCTATTCTTTCGTTAGCGCCGCGGAGTTCGATCCGGCGCAACTCACGCGCACCGGATGGGAACAAATGACACCCCTCGAAAGCGACCCCGTCTATGCCAGCTTCACGCCGTCACCCATAACGAGCGCGAGCTTTTTGAAGCTCGACAATCCCAACATCGTCGTCTCAACATGGAAGCGCGCCGAAAGCGGCGCTGGCAGCATTCTCCGCCTCACAGAAATCGCAGGCCGGCCGGAAGTTGTCAATCTCAGCGTCCCGCATCTCCAACTCCTCCACGCGCAGCAATGCAGTTTGCTCGAGGTCTGCGCGGCAAATCTTCCTGTGAGCAACAACTCCCTCAAGCTTGAATTGAAGCCGTACGAAATTGTCACGTTGCGCCTCGAAACATTGCCGGAGAAAATGCCATGAGTTTTCGGCTGGACGGAAAAGTCGCCATCGTCACCGGTGGCGCGATGGGCATCGGAGCCGCCACCGCCCGCCTTCTCGGCGAGCTTGGAGCGTCCGTCGCCATCCTCGATCGCGACGCGACGCGCAGCGCTGAAGTCGTGGCGCAGACCCAGAGCCTCGGCTCCCCCGCCGCCTTCTTCTCCTGCGACGTTGGCTGCACGGAAGAGGTCGCCAACGCCGTCGGACTCGCCGAAAAGCACTTCGGGGCTATTCACTTTCTGGTCAGCAACGCCGGAATTCAGCGCTACGGCAACGTTGTCTCCACCAGTATGGAAGACTGGGGCGAAACCCTTCGCGTCAACGTCCAGGGCTGCTTCCATTCTGTGCGTTCGACCATCCCGGCCATCCTCCGCGCAGGAGGCGGCGCCATCGTCGTCACCGGGTCTGTGCAAACTGTCAGCGCCGTGCAAAACTCGGCCGCTTACGTCACGGCCAAACATGCGCTTATGGGCATCGTGCGCTCGGTTGCACTGGACTATGCTGCGCAGGGCATTCGTGCCAACTGCGTCCTCCCCGGCACCATCGACACTCCCATGCTGCGCGCCGTCGCCAACGCCACACCCAACCCCGAATTCCTCCTCCAGCAGTGTGCTCGCATGCACCCGCTCGGCCGCATCGGCAGGCCCGAAGAAGTCGCCCGCGCTATCGCCTTTCTCCTAAGCGACTGGGCCTCTTTCATTACAGGCGCGGCGCTGCTCGTCGATGGGGGTCTGCTCGTCCCAACCGGCGGGATGGGCCTCGGAGATAGCGGGCTAGGAGCCTCCGGCGCATGACCCCTCAGTCCGCACCGGCAACATCCGCCACCACTTTGTGGCGTGGCCGAACTGCGCGCACGCTCACCAACGGCCTGGTGGAAGCCACGCTTCTTCCCGGCGGAGGCCACCTTGCAGCGTGGCGTTTTGTTGCGGGTAACGGTCCAGCGAACAATAACGTTCTCTGGGAATCACCCTGGGCCACGGCCGATCCGTGCACGCCACAGCACAAATCCTTTGCTTCCTTGTATGGCGCTGAAGGCGTCGGAGAATTCCTCGCTTCCTTCACCGGCCACGCGCTCTGTCTGGATGGCTTTGGTCCGCCATCCAAAATCGAGCTGCTCGGAGGCGCTGCCCTGCACGGCGAAGCCGCGACCTCGATGTGGAACTTCAGTTCGGACGCCCATAACTCCGACGCGGAATGTCGCCACACTTTGGCGTGGGTCGAACTCCCGCTTTCCCGGCTGCGCGTCGAACGCTGCTTCGAGCTTGCACCAGCCGAGAGCGTCCTGCGCGTCGACGAGCGCGTCACGAATCTGGACAAAGTCTCCCGCAATCTGCACTGGGTTCAGCACGCCACCGTTTCCTCCACGCCAAAAGGGCGCATCTCGGCCTCGCTGCGCGACGGAATTACCGCTCCGTTCGACTACGACGGCCACAATCTCCTGGCCCGAGGTGCGGAATTTCAATGGCCGCACGCCCCCGGCACGCAGGGTGAACAGATCGACCTCCGCAAACTCTTCAGCACGCCCCAAAGGGGTTTCGTTGCTGTAGCCCACCAGGCTCCCCATCGCGAGCACGGATTCGTCGCCATGTGCGACCCCAGCGCGCAACTCATGATGGGCTACGTGTTCTCGGCGAAGATTTTTCCCTGGATCGCCTCGTGGGAAGAAAATCTTGCACGCGAATCGGTACCGTGGCTGGGACGCGTGCAGGCGCGCGGCCTCGAATTCGGGACAACCCCTTTCCCCCTGGGCAACGATGCCGTCGACGCAGGCGGTCCCGTTCTCGGACATCCCGTGTCTCGCAGCATCTCAGCAGGTCAGACACTGCGAGCACCATGGCTGCTCTTTATCGCTCCGCTGCCAGATGGCTGGGGTGACATTGAAGACATTCGCGTCGATACCGACGAAATCGTGATCACGAATTCGGAAACCCAGATCCGCCTGAGGGCACAGGGCGCGGCTGCATTCCTCGGCGCGCGGGAGAATGGATAAATGCAGGCTCTCGCGTTAGACATGGGCGGTACCCACATCGGTTGCGGTGTGGTCGAAGACGATCGCCTGCTCGCCGAAACGTCCATCGCATCCGAAGGGGCATCCAGCCTGCGCGATCTTTTGCCGTCGGTTAGTCGCGCGTTCCGCCGTCTCTTACTGGAAGCAAATACGACCGTCAGCGAGTGCAGTGGCATCGCGATCGGATTCCCCGGCATCGTCGATGTGCGCGACGGCACCATCCATTCCACTTTGAAGAAATACGAAGACGCACCCAGGCTCAACCTCGCCGCGTGGGCAAAGAAGACATTCGGTCTGCCCATCCGCATCGAGAACGACGCCCGCATGGCGCTCCTGGGCGAGCAGTACGCAGGCGCGGGACGCGGCATAGCCGATATCGTTATGATGACGCTGGGCACCGGTATTGGCAGCGCGACCATCCTTCGCGGCCGTCTGCTGCGCGGCGCGCACGCGCACGCTGGCTGCCTCGGTGGCCACCTTACCGCAAAGTTCGATGGACGTCTCTGCCACTGCGGGAATATAGGCTGCGCTGAAGCCGAAGCCGCTGGCTGGTCGATGCCGCTGGTCGCACGCGCGTGGCCCGGCTTCTCCGCGAGCACTCTGGCTGATAAAGACCTCCTCGACTTCCGTAAACTGTTTTCTCACGCCGCAGCGGGCGATGCCGTCGCCTGCGAAGTTCGGGATCGCTGCCTTCGGGTTTGGTCCGCAAACGCCGTTTCGCTTATCCACGCTTACGATCCCTCGATCGTCCTCCTCGGCGGGGGCGTCCTGCAAAGTGCGGCGGTCATTATTCCCGCCGTCCAGGAATACATCGACAAACACGCATGGTCCACCTGGGGAAAGGCTCAGGTCCGCGCCGCCGAACTCGGCAATGCCTCGGCCCTGCTGGGTGCCGTTCCCCTGCTGACTGAGGAGATGCATGGCTCGTAAACCGAACTACGATAAGTTCCCGTTCGTCGCGGCCGGATCGAGCGACGAGTGCGCCGTCGGTTGGGACGCCAGCGCGCTCCTGCTCGCGCGCGCAGCGGTGATCTGCGTCGAGTGCTACCCCGGCGTTGCTGTCGACGAAGTTGCCGCCGAACTCGCGCGACGCCTCCAGCCTCAGGCCATCTTTTTCGCCTCCGACGCCTACAAGCCCGCCGCGGAGATTCAAGCCATGCTCGCGCCCCACCTCGGCTCCGACCGCGTCTTCGGTCGGATGAACGGCCTCACCATCATAGACTGGTTCGACCCAGCCGCATACGACCGCATGAGCACAGGCATCACCACCGAAACAGCACGCGGCACAGTCCTCGTCGTCGGCACCGGCGCAACGCTGCTGACCCCGCAGCACGACGCGCTCATCTACGCCGACATGGCACGCTGGGAGATCCAACTCCGCTACCGCCGCTTCGAACTCGGCAACCTCGGCTGCGACAATACGGACGTCTCCTTCGCCGAAAAATACAAATGTGGCTTCTTCGCCGACTGGCGGGCCGCCGACCGTCTCAAGAAGAGTCTTCTCCCCACCCTCGATTTTCTCCTCGACACCAACGACCCTCAGCGTCCGAAGATGATATCCGGCGACGCCTTCCGTTCTGCCCTCGCGAACACCGCTCATCGACCGTTCCGCGTCGTTCCCTACTTCGATCCGGGTCCGTGGGGCGGCCACTGGATGGAGACAGTCTGCGACCTGCCCGAAGGCCAGCCGAATTATGCCTGGTGCTTCGATTGCGTTCCCGAAGAAAACAGCCTTCTGCTCGGCTTTGGCGATGAGCGTGTCGAGGTCCCCTCCATCGACCTCGTCTTCACCCACCCTCGCGAGCTCCTTGGCGATGCGGTCCACGGGCGCTTCGGGAGCGAGTTTCCCATCCGCTTTGACTTTCTCGACACCATGGGCGGCGGCAACCTCTCCCTCCAGGTCCACCCGCTCACCGAGTACATCCAGGCCGAGTTCGGCATGCACTACACCCAGGATGAAAGCTACTACCTCCTCGCCGCCGAACCCGGAGCCACCGTCTACCTCGGCCTCAAAGACGACATCGACCGCGAAGCAATGGCCCGCGATCTGCGCAACGCACAAGACGAAGGCGGCGACTTCCCGGCCGACACCTATGTCAACCAATTCCCCGCCCGTGCGCACGATCATTTCCTCATCCCCGCGGGCACGATCCATTGCTCGGGCGCGGACAGCATGGTGCTTGAAATCAGCGCCACGCCGTACATCTTCACCTTCAAACTGTGGGACTGGGGCCGCCTCGGTCTCGATGGACGCCCCCGCCCCATCCACATCGACCACGGCCTGCGCAACATCCAGTGGGACCGCACCACCGACTGGGTCAGTGAGAACCTGGTCAACGCGATCCACCCGATCGCCTCAGGCGATGGCTGGCGTGAAGAAGCCACCGGCCTGCATGAGCGCGAGTTCATCGAAACTCGTCGCCACTGGTTCACTGGCATCGCGCCACATGACACCGACGGCGGCGTCAACGTGCTCAATCTGGTACAGGGCGAAGAGGCTGTCGTCGAAAGCCCCACCGGCGCCTTCGAGCCTTACATCGTCCACTACGCCGAAACCTTCATCGTCCCCGCCGCCGTCGGCGCCTACACGATCCGCCCCCACGGCATCGCCGCCGGTACCGAGTGCGCCACAGTAAAAGCCTTTATCCGCACGGAGCCTTTCGCATGAGCGTCCTCGACCAACTCGAACCCCATGCCCGCGCCTACATGGAAGGCCTCATCCGCAAAGGCGGCAAGCCGCTGCCTGAACTCTCGCTCGAAGCCGGGCGCCGATTCATGCGCGACAGCCAGCACACGCCGCTCGAACATCCCTCAATCTCAGTCGAAACCATTGCAGCAAACGATGTCACCCTCACCATCGTTCGCCCGACAAGCTCGCCGCAGGTTCTTCCCGCGATCCTTTATCTCCACGGTGGCGGATGGGTCCTCGGCGGCATCGAGACCCACGCGCGCATCGTCCGCGAAATCGCCATCCGCGCCAACGCCGCCGTCGTCTTCCCACACTACGCCCGCGCCCCCGAGTCCCCTTTCCCCGCGGCCTTCGAGCAATGCAGCGCCGCCCTCGAATGGCTACAGTCGCACGCCGCAGCCCACGCCATCGACCCCACCCGTCTCGCCATCGCAGGCGATAGCGCCGGAGCCAACCTCGCCGCCGCCATCGCGCTCGCCGCTGGTCCCCAATTCCGTCTTCAGGCCCTGCTATGCCCCGCCCTCCATGCAGTCTCCGCCACCCCCAGCTACAAGCAGTTCGCCGAAGGCCTCAACCTCACCCAAGACGCCATGCAATGGTTCTGGAGTCAGTACGTCCCCAACCCCAGCGACCACTCCGACCCCCGCGCTTCACCCCTGCTCGCAGCGCAATCGGTCCTGGCAGACGCCAGCCCCGCCATTATCATCACCGCCGAGTGCGACATCCTCCGCGACGAAGGCGAAGCGTACGCACATCGCCTCGCACAAGCCGGAGTGTCTGTCACCGCGATCCGTTTCCTCGGTACCCTCCACAACTTCATTGTCCTCGACGACCTCGCGGACTCTGGCCCCGCCATTTCTGCATTGAGCCTCATTGGCGATGCCCTCAAGACAGCGCTCCACATTTAGCACCAGCACATAGGTGAACCCATGGCTCTCAACAAATTCCTTATCCGCAGCGCGCTAACGGGCGCACTCGGCGGTCTGCTCTTCGGCTTCGACACCGCGGTCATCGCCGGAACCACTTACGCCCTCACGGACAAGTTTCACCTCAGTCCATTGCAGCTCGGCTTCACCGTTTCCATCGCGCTTTGGGGGACCGTCATCGGAGCTATCAACGCCGGTGAAATCGGGCAGCGTTTCGGTAGCCGCGCCACGTTGCGCGTCATGGCCGTCCTGTATGTACTTTCTGCCGTCGGCTGCGCGTTCGCATGGTCCTGGCCCATCTTCCTGCTGGCGCGCTTCATTGGCGGCCTCGGCATCGGAGGCTCGTCGGTCCTCGGCCCCGTGTACATCGCCGAACTCGCACCCCCGGCCTATCGCGGGCGCTTGGTCGGCTTATTCCAGATCAACATCGTCGTCGGCATCCTGCTGGCCTACTTCTCGAACTTTTTCATCGCCTCCCTGCACCTCGGCCTTACTGAATGGCGCTGGGAGTTCGGTGTCTCCGCGCTGCCCGCCGTTCTTTTCCTCGTGATGCTGTTCGGCATCCCGCACAGCCCGCGCTGGCTGGTCACCAAAGGTCGCGTTGAAGAAGCTCGCGAAACACTCAACATCATCGGCACCCCCGACACCGAAGCCGAGCTCCAGGCGATCGTCGCCTCCATCCACGTCGAAACCAGCACCCGCAAAGAGCCGTTGTTTGTTCGCAAATATCGCGTCCCGATCCTACTGGCTGTCGCGCTCGCGGCGTTCAACCAGCTCTCTGGAATTAACGCCATCCTCTACTATCTCAACGACATCTTCGCGTCCGCCGGCTTTGATCGCATCTCCGGCGGCCTTCAGACCGTCATCGTCGGTGCGGTCAATCTCGCCGTCACCATCATCGCCATGTTCTTCATCGACAAACTCGGCCGCAAGACGCTCATGCTGATCGGATGCGTCGGCATGAGCCTCGCTCTCAGCGGTGTCGCCGCCGTCTTCATGACCGGACGCGCCAAAGGTGCCCTGATCTTTCTCGTCACCGGTTTCACAGCCTCCTTCGCCATGTCATCCGGCTCGGTCATCTGGGTCTATATGAGCGAGATCTTTCCCACCGATGTGCGCGTCAAAGGCCAGGCCCTGGGCAGCACGACCCTCTGGATCATGAACGGCATCATCTCGCAGATATTCCCGCTTATGGCCGCAAAATCACGCTCCCTGCCGTTCGTCATTTTCGCGGTGCTGATGGCAGCCCAGTTTGTTGCCGTACTCCTCTTCTTCCCTGAAACCAAGGGCCTCTCTCTCGAGCAATTGCAGGAGAAGCTCCATCTTGATCTCTAGGAAAATCAAAACCCTAATGTTTCATGCCAGTACCTAGATATCAGAATTTGAGCGGTGGTTTACAGAACAGTCGATATCGCGGCCTTTTGCTGCAAGGTGATCGCAAGCACGGCCGTCGTTATTTTGTCCCTGATGGCGTAGGTAGTCTGGGGATGGTCGAACAGTAGCTCCGTTGAGTGTGACATCAGAGTGCTGGGCTGGGTCGTCGGTAGACTACCCATTGCAGACGGTTGCCGGATGAGTCGATGAGCGGGTCAACCCCGAACCTTCTCTTGATAGATTCGGTCCAGCGCTCTCTCGGGGTTCTGGGTCGTTGAATCTGGCCCAGCAGGGCGAAGATGGTTGCCGAAGTCTAGGGTTTCGCGCGTAGCACCAGCAAACCGAAGTAGCGCATGGAGTGTTGATAACGGTCCTGAATCACCAAAAAACATCAAAAACTTGGCGGATGTTAAATCCGCTGCGCCCAAACAAGACTGATTCTATCAGCCTTGGCTCAACAAAACCGTTCAGCGGAGTTCGTCAGCCTTATCAAAGGGGACAAGGATGGGAGCGAAGAAGAGTCGGATCTCCTCGACTGCTTCTGTCAGATCTTCCGGGGCTTCGGTGATCGCGGATCGCTTGAGAAATGCCTTCCACTGAACTTGTTTTGTCGGGTCCGTGCCGAAGGCTTCGGACAGTCCAACGGGATCAACTTCGATCTCCATCTTCCGATTCTCGAACGTCCGTTGGATTGCTTCGCGCAGGGTATCTTTGTTCAACTCTGGCTGCCGCGAGAGAAGCCAGAGATCGAAGTAGTCCTTCATCCGGGTATTCGACATTCGGAGCTGCACGAGAGCCTGGAGCTTCTCTTCCATGACGGTCTCCCGGCTATACCCGGAGAGAACCGGTGCCGGGAAATCGAGGATCGTCGGGTAGTTGAGACGCTCGGGGCCAGGAGTCACTACGTCTCCAAACCCGATGTCAATCTGCATATGGACACGAGCCGCGTCTACCCGCCCGGTGAACACCGTGCGGACGCCGGCATAGTCGGCATCCTTCCGGATGGCGGAACCGGAGAAGGATGCGAGATCAAAGGCAGGAAAAGCGAATTTCCGTGCAGCAGAAAAAGCTAATTGGGCTACAGCAGAAAGTGCGGAAGATGAAAACTACCTCCGTACGACCGGACGAACCGGTCGCACGAAGGTTGCGGTAAGGAGTGGGATGCTGGCGATGTTGTCGGGCTGAGACTGTGCGTGGATTACAAGCTTGATGCGGGTTCCTACCTGTAGTGGCTTGGCGAAGTGGCCCTGTTTGCCGAAGGCAACGACGTTGTAGTGAAAGGCCTGGAGGTTGCGGTCGGAGATGATAGAGACTCCGAAGACGCTGTACTTGCGGCCGTTTTTGGTGACGCGGCTGCTGGCTGAATTGCTGACGGTGCCGAAGAGGGTGATGGTCTGTTGAGTCTGCATGGTGTTTCTCCTTTTGCCCGGTCAATCGGGACACACCTCCCGAAGGGACGCGAAAGGTGCGCTGCTCCCAAGTCGCGGCATGGCCGCGTTGCCAAGGGCAGAAGTTTTTGGAAAGGGACCCGGAGCCTGCGAGGGGGGAGGAGTCCAAGTGCGACTTGAAGTCGTTTGAATGATTGTTCAACACGGGAGGTTCGTGAGCTGAACCTGCGGTTCCGTCCGCAGTAGCCTATCGGCATCGGCGTAGCTGGTAACGGTTGGGTCGAAAGCTGCCGAGACAACATACTTCTTTCCTCGGATAGGGAGATCACCGTGAGGCGTTCTCCCACACTGCTAGCGCCAAGGTGGTGAGAGGGTCAGGCTGAATGATATGTCCAACAAATGTGAACTGCCGCAGGCACCGTCATTCCCGAGAAGCCAAAGACGCTGACAGGCTTCAGCCAAAAGGCGCGCAGCCGGTTGCCTCCACCTTGGACTTGGGGCACACGGACATATACAGGCTGCCGGTGTATAGGCAGGGACTAAGTCATTCGTGTCGTTCAAACGGAACAAGGTAAGCCCGTTGTCTCGCCCTTCGGGACAGGCGTCGCCGCAAGGCACGCTGGTGGGGCAGCGGGTAGAGGAGTCTGGAGAAAGCGAAAGCCGCTCTGTAATGGAGCGGATAGGAGATGAAACATCACTCCGCTGCGAAAGCAGGCAGACTTCCAGCATGGTCGTGGTTGACGGGAGAACTTACAGAATCTTCGCGGGAGGAAATCGCAAATGAACGTGGAGCAATCTATGTGTGCAGCCTCCGGCCCAGCATCGCAATGGGAACAGATCGACTGGTCTCAATGCGAGCACAAGGTCAGGAGACTGCAAGCGCGTATCGTCAAGGCAACACAGGAAGGCCGCCAGGGCAAGGTGAAAGCCCTGCAATGGCTGCTGACCCACTCGTTCCACGGTCGAGCGTTGGCCGTAAAGCGAGTGACGCACAACAAGGGCAAGAACACGCCGGGAGTGGACGGAGCGATCTGGAGCACACCGGCGTCCAGATACAAGGCCATCGACACGTTGCGGCG
>JALYTE010000191.1 GCA_030854435.1 Acidobacteriota bacterium
ACATCGGCATAGGCCAGCTTCATCGCCTCGATCCGGGTGTGTAGTTCGGCTACGCTATCGGGCCCCGCAGCCGACGGTTGGGATTGCTCCATGATGTTCAGCATTTCAAGCGCCGCGAAGCCGTCGCCGTTGGGAGGCAGTTCGTAAATTGTCCAGTCGCGATAGGTGGTCGAGACAGGCTCGACCCATTGCGCGGAAAACTCGCTGAGGTCGGCGGCGCTCATGGTGCCGCCCAGGCTGGCGGAGGTCTTCAGAATCGCCTGCGCGATGGCCCCCTTATAAAAAGCCGATTCGCCTTGTTGGGCAATCAGCGTCAACGCCTGCGCGAGGTCGGGATTGCGAAATATCTGACCCAGCGCTGGAGTCTTGCCGCCGGGCATGTAGAGGCGCTGGCTCTCAGGATTGGTCGTCAAACGCGGCGTCTCCTGCGCCCAATAGTCTTGCAACACCTCGGGCACGGGATAGCCCCGGTTGGCATAGGCGATGGCGGGCTGGAAGAGCGTGGCCCAGGGCAGCTTGCCGAAACGCCCATGCAGTTTGGCCCAGCCGTCCACCACGCCGGGCACGGTGACGGTGTCGATCCCGAACGCCGGCATTTTGGTGATGCCCTTGGCGCGCAGATGGTCGATGGTCAGCCCCTTCGGCGCCCATCCGCTGGCGTTCAGGCCGTAGAGCTTGCCGGTTTTGGCGTCCCAGTAAATGGCGAAAAGGTCGCCGCCGATACCATTCATCATGGGTTCGGCCACCCCCAGCACCGCATTGGCGGCAATGCCAGCGTCGATGGCAGACCCGCCGCGCTCGAGGATTCTGGCCCCAGCCTGCGAACCCTGAACGTAACTGGTCGCCACAATTCCGTAGGGCGTGACAACCATCGACCGCCCATACGCGCGGTCCTGAGCGGCAGCAGGCAGCACGACGAGCGAAAGGGCTACGCAGCCAAGCTGCACTTTCAGTAAGAGTGTTCGCATAGTTCTCCGGCGTTGGAAAACGTTTCTGTGCAGATTAGAACACTACGAGGCCTCTTTTGCGGTCCTTAGCGGCCGGAAGCGTAGTCTGGTGTCGTCCCCTTGAAGATATCGCACCCCGGAGATTCTCTTCCATGCCCATCCCTGCAAACCCGCCGCGGCCCACTGCGTCACACGAAACTGCCCGCCCACAATCGCGTGCGTCCGTCCCCTGGTACATCTGGATTGGCGTCATCGCCGTTACTTGTTCTTCCGTCGGTCTGGCGTGGGACCTGGCCTGGCACCGCTCTGTTGGCCGGGACACGTTCTGGACGCCGGCCCATCTGGTGATCCAGTTCGAGGGTCTGCTCGCCGCGGTGGTCGGCATCTGGCTGGTCGCGCAATGCACGCTCGATCGCGACCCTGAAATGCGCGCGGCCTCGGTCGGCATCCTCGGACTGCGCGCCCCGCTGGGCGTCTTTCTCGCGGGCTGGGGCGGCGTTGCCATGTTCACCTCGGCCCCCTTCGACAACTGGTGGCACGGCGCCTATGGTCTCGACACCCGGATCGTCAGCCCACCTCATGCGCTGCTGCTTGTCGGCATCAGCGCCGTGTCGTTCGGCATGTTGTTCCTGGTCCTCGCGGCGATGAACCGCGCGGCCGCGCAGGGCACTTCCAACTTCTCGCTCTTGCAAAAGCTTCTGCTCTACATAGGCGGTCTCGCTCTGGCCAGCCAAATGACCTTCGTACAGGAGTACACCCGGGACATTCGCCTGCACCAGGCCCTTCCATACATCGCGATCGCCATCGCCATACCGGTGCTGCTTGCGGCGTTCTCCGAAGCCTCGCGCTTCCGCTGGGCCGCGACCGCGATGGCGGGAATTTACATGGCCGTACGGATCGCCGAAGTCCTCATCGTTCCACTGTTCCCGGCCCAGCCGAAACTGGGCCCCGTTTTCAATCCCATCACGCACCTCATGCCCGGAAAGTTTCCTATCCTCATCATTGTGGCCGCGCTCGCGCTCGACCTCCTTTGGCAGCGCGCCAGGAGTTGGAAACTATGGCAGGTCGCCATTGTCTCCGGCATTGTTTTCGTCGCGGTTCTGGTTGCGGTCGAGTGGCCCTTCGCCGACTTCCTGATGTCCAAAGCCAGCGCCAACCGCTTCTTCGGCACGATTTACTTCGACTACACCCTGCACGCCGACGGCTACGACCGCACCCGCCGTTTCATTACGCCGCAATCCGGGCGCGTCCTCCTCAAAGGCCTGTTGCGGGCCTGCGTCTACGCCATCATGTCCACCGGGATCGGCCTCGCCTTCGGCCGCTGGATGCGCGGCCTGCAACGCTGAGTTGGATTTGTGTTGCGGTGGATCCCTTCAGCCTTGCACGACCTCCGCTGGAGCAAGCTGCTGCTGCCGATGCCTGCGCCGGAAGAATTCAATGAACCGAAGAACTCCCGGACTGGAACGCATTCGCATGCAGGGTCGCTCGATCGTCACGTAAAACGTCGCCGCGATCGTCATCGTCATCGCCAGTCCTATCGCGGCGTCCACCGCGATCGTTCCGAAGTTCCCGAGACGCGCGGCAAACCCCGGACCGACCTTCCTAAACAGCCAAACGAACAGCATCTCGTGCGTCAGGTAGATCGAGTAGGACAACTGTGCAACGGGATAGAAACCCTTCCAGGAAAGAAAGCCGCGCAGCCAGCCACCGAATAGCCGCGGCGTATGGATCGCGGCAAGGATCAGGAAGATCGCGGCCAGCGAGAGCACATCGAGATGCACGGCCCACCAGAGTTGGCGCGCAGAATACGGGATGCGGTCGAAGAAGACGGAACCCATCCCGGTTGAACTGATGTGCGCGAACACCCCCAGGCACAACACGGCAAGTGTCGTGACCAGTCCCGTTCGCACGAAAAACTTCCGAAGCTGCGTTGCAAAATAGCAGTTCAGGTAAGCGCCCGCGACCCCGGCAAGAAGCCCGCCGAAGCGCATCCACGGCTTGTCATAGATCACATCGAAGTACGCATTGAACGCCTTCGTGCCTGCGCTAAACCTCAGGGGCGGAACGATACCGGAGAAATGGATGACGGTAAGGCGAATCGCGACCGACAAAATCATCAGGAAGGCAAGGACGCGAAACCGTCCCTTGCCGAGCCGCATAAACAGCAGGATAAAGGCCGGGAGCACCAGGTAAAACTGCTCTTCGATCGCCAAAGACCAGCACCAACCCATGTATTGTTTCGCGTATGGCAGCAGGTTGTTGACGTAGAGGAGGTTGGCCCACACGCTCTCTGCATGGCCCCACCCGTGAGGCCCACGAAAATTATGCAAGAAATAAAGTCCGAGCAGCATTGCCGCCGCATAAACGGGAATCAGCCGCAGGAACCGGCGAACGTAAAACCGCGAGAACAGCAGGCCTCCCGACTTCTTCATCTCTCCAAAAAGGATCGAACCCATCAGAAATCCGCTGATGACGAAGAACAGGTCCACACCCAGTGTGCCGTTCTGAATCCACGACGTGGCGGGGTTGGTAAAGACGCGCGCAACCTCAACGGGAAAAATGCGGCCGTGGAAGAAGAAAATATGGAACAGCACCACCCACAGAATCGCCAGCGCCCGAACGCCGTCAATCACTGGCTCCTGAAAAGCCGGGCGCTTCATCAGGTGGTTCCAATTGTGGCGAACATTGAAAACGGACGCGGCACCGGCGCTGCCTTGGGACTCGATATCCATTCAGCGTCTCCTCGAAATGCTGTCGTTGAATGCGATGAGTCTACTGCATAAACAGCTTGTGGGAACTAGCCATCAACTCGTGGGCAACTTCAAACGCAGGAGTGGTGCGCACGCAGCATCTACTTCTTCCGCTTCTTGCCCTTCTTCTCGGCCTCCGGAACAGGATGCGCCTCCGCTGGCGCAACGCTTCCCGGCACCAGCACACGGCGCGTCACATTGCCTTCCAGCCGATACGTCTTCGCGATCGTCTTCCCCGGCGCGACCAGCCCCGTCACCGCATCGGGCACCGGCGCGGGCGCTTCCGCAGCCAGCACGCGATACGTAAAGCTCGGCAGCGGCACCGCCGAATTCGCCGCATGACCATACGGGTCGGTCGCTTCCTTCACAACCACCGGAAGATATCCCTCAATGTTTTTTTCGCGGAACGCCGTCTCGTAGCGATGCTTCTTCAAGTTCCACGTAAACACGCGCACCTGATCGAAGTCGTACGGAAGCCCCGCCTTGTACGCGCTCAGCACGGTCACATAAATCGGAATGTCCGGATCGGGATGCCCGTCGCGCAACTGCCCCGATTCGGGATCGTTCACATGCGCCAGCACATACGCGCCCACGATGCGCTGGCCCTCGGCATATCGCGTCAACGCCTCGGGCGCGTCGACTTCCATCAGGCGCGAGAGCAGCCAGCCCGTATGCCCCTTCGCGTCCCGCACCAGCCACCAGTCTTCCATCGCAGGCGGCAGAGCTGGGAC
>JALYTE010000268.1 GCA_030854435.1 Acidobacteriota bacterium
CTGCAACACCGTGCCCACGCGCCCGGGCCAGCGCGCGTGCAGCCGCTCGGTCATGGCGACGGTCGCCTCGGTGTAGTCGGAACCTTCCATGTCGATGCGGACGAATGTGTCGGCGGCGTCGGCATGCTCGACCATCTCGGCGACGATGCGCTCGGCCAGCGCAGGCCCCGCGCCGTGGCCACCGATGTCCATGCCCACCTGGGTCAGCTTGACGCTGACGTTGGCGCGCAGTTTTTTGGCGGCGATAGCGTCGAGCAGGCGATGATAGACCGCCGCGCTCTCTTCGGCCTGCGACACCTGCATGACGCTCTCGCCCAGCGAGTCGAGCGAGGCGTCGATGCCGTCGGCGTTCAGTTGCTCGACGACGGCGATGGCCTCTTCGACCGTCATGCCCGCGACGAACCGCCGCGACACGCGCTTGCCCAGCGACGAGCGCTCGGCAAAGGCCCGAAACGTTTTGTTCTCCGAAAGCGCAATAAAGAAAGAACGAAGCAAACAACCACCTCACACACGACGCTTTGCCAACCGCTTATTTTCGCACAAGCGAACCATAGCCTGTGCATAGCTTTGCCAGAGTTTGTAACTATGGTCAACTGTTTGTGCAAGTACGCGCGTGACCGCGCAATTCATCGAAGGAGAACGCCCGTGTCCTTAATCTGCCGCCTCAGTTGCATACTCCTGCTAGTGGCTTTCTGCGGACTTTCCTATTCTCAGGCGGCCCTTCCCAAAGAATGGCTTTTGACGACAGATATCTATGGCAATCCACTCTATCAGCGACTTACTCTGCATTCGGAGAGCGGAAACCTCACTGGATCGCTCGATGGAGATCGCCTCACTGGAACGGTGTCCGGAAGTCATGTTCACTTCACGGCGACCGATGAGAAGAACAATACAACAGAGGTGGCTGGCGAACTTCGACAAAGTGCGATGGGCGGCGAGATGTCTTTGACAATGGCGGGTTCGCCGGACGTTCATGTCAAGCACCAATTCACTGGACGGACGTTGGAGACGCAACCCATAAGGCCTCCGAAGACGGTCGAATTCAAACCCACCAAATTTTACAACCGCTTCTCGGCGGAGATTGCGCCAGTCCTCACTATCTGGCCGGGCGACACAATCCACACGCAGACCCTCGACTCTGGCGGCATCGATGAACATGGCGTCACAAAAGCCCTGTACGGAAACCCACAGACTGGTCCCTTCTATATCGGCGGAGCGGAAAGCGGGGATGTCCTTGCCGTCCACATCAAACGACTTCGCTTGAACCGCGACTATGCCGACAGTCGCGACGCCATTGCGGAAAGAGTGATGAACTCAAATCTCGCAGTGCAAGCGAAAGACCTGGGAAACCTTGTCCGATGGAAGCTCGACCTCGAAAAAGGAATAGCGAGACCAGACGTAGCTACGGAGCACCTGAAAAATTTCAGCGTGCCGCTCAATCCAATGTTGGGATGCGTTGGTGTGGCACCCGATTTCGGATTCGCTGCCTTCGCGACAGGAGAGCAAGGGCGCTATGGCGGAAATATGGACTTCAATGAGGTCACAGAAAGTTCCACTGTGTTCCTGAACGTCGCGCAGCCGGGCGCATTGCTCTATATTGGCGATGCTCACGCTGCGCAGGGAGACGGAGAGACGACTGAATGGGCGCTCGAAACCTCAATGGACGTTGAGTTTTCTGTCGAGGTCATCAAGAATCGCCACATCGCTTCGCCCCGAGTTGAAACGAGCACACACTACGCTGCCATCGGCATAGCCGGCTCAGTCGATGACGCGATGCGTCGTGCAACATCGGGTATGGTGCAGTGGCTCCGGCAGGACTATCACCTCACCGCTTCGGAGGCTGCGCTGGTACTCGGCAGCTCTGCCGAATACCGCATCTCAGAGATTGCGGATAGAGATGCGAGCGTTGTCCTCAAGCTGCGCAAGGACTTGCTGCGAAATATTGCGAGTGTCACAAAATAAAGTGAGGGGACGCATATGTGTTGCGCATCACTGTGCGTGTCAGCCCCATCAACCACCCCAGCAACAGCAGCGCGCCGAAGTACATATAGGACTGCAGGACGTTCCAACCGCGCTGGTCCGCGAGCAGGTTCGTCGCCGCTAGAAAGTTCATGGTCAAGAAGAAGGTCAGCGCTAGCAGCCACGGACTCTTCCGCTGCCAACGTCCATAGGCAAACCACGCCCACGCAAAGATGCCGACGACGATGCCGTAGTGGTGCTCCCAGGCCATCGGCGATGCGGCCACCGAGGCGAGGCCCATCGCCGCGATGTCCGCCGTCGAGCCGCGCAGCTTGCCCCACGGAAACAACAGAACGCCGCCCACCAGCAGCAGCGCGGTCAGCACCGTCACGCGGTACACCCACGGGATATACGGCGTGTAGACGTAGGGCGTGTAGCCGATATTTTCGCCGTTGAAGATCGCGCGGTTGATGGTGCCGAACATCGACTGATTGGCGAAATGCGACTGCGCCTTGTGGCTCAACCCGGCCAGCACGCCGATGTAATCGAGATTGTTGTGCCAACCGAACACTGCAATCGACACAGCCAGCATGAGTGCAGAGCAAGCTAGAAACGCTCTCAGCGCACCCCAGCGGCGGCGCACCGCCATCCACACCACCAGCAGCGCAAATTGCGGCTTTACGCATGTCAGCAGCGCGGCGACCGCTCCGGCGGAGCGTTCGCTGCCTCGCGTCCATAGATAAAGCATCAAGGCGAAGCCGAAGGAGAGAAACGTCTGCGCATTGCCCAGCGAGTAGCCCTTCAACAGCGGATAGCACCCCAACACGGCCAGCACGATGGCCAGCGCATCGGGCCACGTCAGCTTTGCGCTGCGAGCGCGCAGCAGCCTGCGCGCCATCGCCAGCGATACCGCCGTAACGCCCCACACCGCGAGCCACGACGCGACCGCCAGAATCCGCAGCATGGCCGCGTCGCTGACTCCCAACTTACGCAGCACGACCATCGGCAGCAGGCTGGCGAGCGGGTAGATCAGCGTGTCGTAGAGCGGGGCTGAATAGATCGGTTGGGTTGGATGCACCTGAAAGTAGTCCAACGACGTCATCATCGGCTGCCACGAATCGGTCCACTGCCGGAGGTGGACAAAGTCCAGCACGAGGCCCTTGATGCTGCCGGGATTTCCCAGGTGCAGCGCGCGGCACCCCGCCCACTGCACAACGTTCGCCAGCAGCAGGCTGACCGCCACAAAGATCAGCAGCCGCTTGTCATGCGGATCCACGCCGGAACGGTGCGCGTCAGTTTGTATGTCGGACCGCGCACCACAAGAGATCATCACTCCAAGTCTACCGTGACCGCAAAGATTTACCGCGCCTCGACGTGCTCCACATTGGCCACCTGCGGCGTCACCATCGTGCTGGTGTCCTTCATCGCCGCGATGGCTTGGTCGTAGCGTCCACGCAACGAGTTGCTGCGAATTTCGGCCATCTCTTCGAGCATCTTCATCCCGTCTTTGAGATAGCTCATGCGGCTGCGCTCGTCGTGGCCCCAGGTGACGGGCACTTCGACGATCTTGTACTTCAGCTTGCGCGCGATGAACAGTATCTCGGGGTCGAAGCCCCAGCGCTCGATCGTCTGTAGCCTGAAGATCACCTGCGCGGCGTCGCGTTTGAAGGCCTTGAAGCCGCACTGGGTGTCCTTGAATGGCAGGCCGATGACGCGCCGCGTCACCCAGTTGAAACAGCGCCCGAAGAAACGCCGATACAGCGGCTGATGGGTCGTCTGGCGCTGTTTGTCGAGCCAACGCGAGCCGATGGCCACGTCCGCGCCCGCGTCGATGGCTTCCATGAGAAGCGTCGCTTCTTCCATGGGCGCGGAAAGGTCGGCGTCGGTGAACATCACAATCTCGCCCGCCGATTGGAGCAGACCGTTGCGTACCGAGTAGCCCTTGCCGCGGTTTCCGGGGTTCTCGACCAGATGCAAGCGGGGATGCTTCCGCATCCAGCGCTGCACAATGTCGTTCGTCTCGTCGGTCGAGCCGTCGTCGACGACCAGGACTTCGGCGTCCCACTCGCGCTCGCGAACGCACGCCATCACGCGCTCCAACGTGCTCTCGATGCGGAGACACTCGTTATAGGCGGGAATGACGATGCTCAAACGCGGATGTGCCAACCGTTGGTGGTCCCTTTCTCCGCGCTTGAGCTCCATCGACGCACCTCGTGCCGGCGCAGATGTCAGGCGCAAAAATAGCGCGGCCCATCATACTCCACTCTTTAGACGACGCGATATCTGCGTTTAGACGCAAAGCTTGTACACTCTCTCTTGCCCCGAGTTTTTTGCGTCTAAACTTTCATAAGCAGCACCGATGCTTTCGATCCTTCTAAGGAGAAACGAATCCATGACCAAAGCCGATCTCGTCGACCGCGTCACTAGCCTCGGAGACCTCACCCGCCGCGACAGCGAAGTCATCGTCGACACGCTGTTCGATTCCGTCATCAACGCGCTGAAGGCGGACGACAAAGTCGAAGTCCGCGGCTTTGGCAGCTTCCGCACGCGGCAGCGCAAGTCGCGCACCGGGCGCAACCCCAAGACCGGCGAGAAGGTCGAGGTCGCGGCCAAGCGCGTTCCCTTCTTCAAGCCCAGCAAAGAACTTCGCGACCTCGTGAACCCCGGCGAAGCGCGGCGGTCGACTAAGACTGCTCGGGCCGCTTCGTCGCCTGATGCGCATCATCCGGTCGATCCGCACCATCCGCCCGCGATGTAGTCCCCCTCCCCCTCTTTTCGCGCAAAGTCCGGAGAACATTGGACTTAGCTTTGGACTTCGCTGCGATCAATTGGCAAAGTATTGAAAACAAAGGGCCGTGCCGTAAAGTCCAGAGAACATTGAGGTTACGAGGCTAAATGCAGCGGCCCGGTGGTGGCCGGGCCGCTGCATTCGCTATGTTCATTATAGCCGGGCTGTCAAGGGGTCGTGGCCGAAGCCACAGGGCAGAAGCCACGACCTCATTTTGCCATGGATCGACTACGCCTTAGCGGCGGCCCGATTCGCCTTTGCGGATGCAAGTCCTGCCTGGGCCTGGACGGCGAGGGCGGCGAAGCCCGCGGCGTCGTTGGCGGCGATGTCGGAGAGTATCTTGCGGTCGAGGCTGTTGCCGGCGTGCTTGAGGCCGTTGATGAAGGTCGAATAGCTCATGCCGTTGATGCGGCAGGCGGCACCGATGCGGACGATCCAGAGGCGACGGAACTGACGCTTCTTCTGCTTGCGTCCGATGTAGGCAAACTTAAGGCCGCGCTCGACGGCTTCCTGAGCGGCTTGGTAGAGCTTGGATTTGGTGAGGAAGTAGCCACTCGCGCGCTTGAGGATTTTCTTGCGGCGGTCGCTGCGTTTGGTACTCCGTTTTACACGGGGCATGGTCGATCTCCTTTTGCGTACTTCGTTTAGCGGCTGGAGGTAAGGGTGGCCTCTTCACTCACTTTGCTGCTTCCCATCTCGGTGGAAGCAAAGAATCCGAACAATCTGTTCGTTCTTTTATCTTCCAGGGGCCTTTACGCTTTGCGGCCCTTTGTTTTCAACGGCTCGATGGGAAAAACTCTTTCCGAATGCGGTTACGCTTTAGGCGTAGGGAAGCATTCGTGCGACTTTGGGCGTGTCCTGCTTCGAAACGAGCACGATTTTGCCAAGTTTGGACTTGGTTTTGTGGGCTTTCGAGGTGAGGATGTGGCGCATCTTGGACTGGCCGCGCTTGAACTTGCCGGTCCCTGTCTTCTTGAAGCGCTTGGCCGCGCCCGAGTGGGTCTTCAACTTTGGCATGGGGTTCCTGAGTGGAGAAAGTGCTATTGGACAACGTTTTCCAGTATAGCAGAGTGGGCTGAGCAGACGTCCCGTATGATGACAGCGAATCTACTAATCGGCTCTCTCATCCCGTCACATGACCAAGACATCCATAAACTCCGCGAACTTCAAACGCCTGTACAACATAGCTGCGGCTGTCGTGCTGGCACAGGCGGCGGGTCTGTGGCTCCAGAGCCTCTGGGCGGCGCAGCACAGACCCTTGTCGTTCGACGATGCGTACATGTTCGCCCGCTACGCGACGAATATGCGGCATGGGTTGGGTCTGTCGTGGAACCTCGACGGCGTGCATACCTACGGGCCGACTTCGTTGCTTTGGGCGTGGGTCGTTTTGGTCCTCAGCTATCTCCCCATCGATACCTGGAAAATGTTGAGCCTCGGCTCTTGGCTGTGTTCGGTTGGAGCGATAGTTGCCATTGCGTGGGCGGTCGCCATCAATGCCCGTAGCTGGTTTTTCTCCAGTACGTGGAGGGTGCTTGTTCTGGTGGCGCTGCCGTTGGCTATCGCTCCCGCGTTCATGGGCAACGTGGGAACGGGGATGGAGACGATGTTGGCGACATTGCTGGCCGCCGTCTTTGTGGGGTCGGCGCTGGCGTGGAGACGAGGCAACGTGCGCGCGGAGTGGGTCGGCGTGGCCGGGCTACTGCTCTTTTTGACGCGTCCGGAAGCGGCCATCGCTGTGGTGCTGCTTCCCTTGCTGCTGCTCTTCCTGATGCGCGGTGGGAGCCGTTCAAAGCGCGGCGTTGCGATCATGCTGGGGGTCTTTGCCGTCGGCGTTGCGCTGGACCTGATGGCGTGCAAGCTGTATTTTCAGACGGCGCTTCCGCTTAGCTTCTATATGAAGGGCCGCCACGCCTACGAAGGCTATCGGGAGGTGTGGCATCCGGAACTGCTGATGCTCGCCTTCCTGAGCGGCTGCCAGGTGTACCTTGCGGCCCTTATCTTGTTGGGCCGTCGCCGCGACCTGCCGCTAATCGTATGCTGCGTGACGCCGGCGCTGGCGGTCTTTGCGTATCTCGCGACCGTGACGCAGATCATGGGATTCAATGCGCGCTACTACACGCCCTACTTCGCGTTTTTCATTATCCCGGCGCTGCTGGTCGTGGACCGCTGGACTGGGTGGACTGGCAGCGAAGATGCGCCCGTGGAAGACGGCTGGCCGCGCCACACGCTGCTGGTGCGGTCCTGCGTGGCCGCATCGCTGATGGTGTGCTTTCTGGCGCTGACGTCGGAGCGCGTGCAGGCGCGGGTGCGACGGCTGGAAAGCCACTCGCATTTTGAATATGAGCGTGCCCATCTCGACATCGCTGCGACCGCGCCGCTTCCCGCGAAGAATTGGGACGTGACGATGTCTGCGATCACCGACCTGCTGGTGGCTCCACTGCCCAGG
>JALYTE010000276.1 GCA_030854435.1 Acidobacteriota bacterium
AAAGAGATGATGGATCTGTACTACCCCAATACCGCGTGGCTGTGCCTGCGCCGCGACACCTTCGAGCAACTCTACGAGTACAAGGTGCGGCAGGGTCTGCCGACGTGGGAACAGGCCATCGCCCGCGCGCTCGCGGCGACCGAAACGCCGGACGTTCAGGCAGCGGAGGTCGAAGCATGAGCTTCGCGGGATTCGAGACCGTCGAGAAGATTGCCGCCGCCATCCTGTACGAGGGCTACATCTTGTATCCCTATCGTCCGTCGGCGATCAAGAACCGCCAGCGCTGGAACTTCGGGACGCTGTACCCACGCGTTTACGCCGAAGCGCAGCGGCCACAGGAACCGTTTCGTCTTATCGCGGAGTGTCTCGTCGCTCCTGGAGCCGAAGGTGCGACGGACGATGGTGTCACGCTCGACCTCAAACTTCAGTTTCTGCAACTGCTGCGTCAACCGCACGCGCCGGCAGCGCTGGATGCGGAAGCCTTGCATCCGCTTTCCGATCCGTCGCTCGGATGGGAGGAGGCCGTCGAACGCGCGTCCGAACTGGCGGGTCTCCGGTTGAGCGTGCTGGTCGATCGTCCGCTAGTGACGACGCTGTCTCTGAATACTCCGACACTCCCGGAGGGCAAGACGCAACAGCCCGTGCCGGGTCTCGACGCCGCCTTGACGATTACGGTCGAACGGCTTGCGAGCCATGCGCTCAAAGTCCGTCTCGAACTGCAGAACGCAACGCCGCTTCCGAGCGGCGCGGCGGCCAACCGAGAGGAAGCGTTGCCGCAATCTTTTGTGTCCGCGCATATGCTGCTGGGGCTCAAAGGCGGCGGGTTTATTTCGCTGCTGGACCCTCCGGAAATGTACAAGGACGATGTGGCCGCGTGCGCGAACACAGGCGTCTTCCCCGTTCTCGCGGGCGAGGAGCCGGACCGCAGCATGATGCTGGTTTCGCCGATTATTCTGTACGACTATCCGAAGATTGCGCCCGAGAGCGAAGGCGATTTCTTCGACGGCACCGAGATGGACGAGATGCTCACTCTGCGCGTGCTGACGCTGACCGACGCGGAAAAGGAAGAGATGCGCAACGGCGATCCTCGCGCCCGGCGTATTTTGGAACGCACTGAATCGCTGACCAACGAGGAGATGATGAAGGCGCATGGGGCTATCCGTTCGCTGCGCGAGATTCGAGGAGGGCCGGTCGCGCCGAGCAACTTTGGCGGGCAGTTGGGCGACTGGAACCCGCTGGAAGAAGCGAAAGCCGCGCCCGAATGCGTTCGGGTCTTCGGCGTCGATCTGCGCGTGGGCGACCGCGTGCGCCTTTGGCCGCAGAAAAACGCGGACATTATCGATATGGCCTTGAAGGGTAAAGTTGCGGTCATCGAAGCCATCGAGCAGGACTTCGAGGACCAGGTCCATTTCGCGGTCGTGCTGGACGACGATCCGGGCCGCGAGTTCGGCATGATGCGCCAACCCGGACACAGATTTTTCTACTCGCCCGAAGAAGTCGAGCCGGTCGTCGAAGGCGATGCGGCCTACACTACCGAAGAAGGTGCAGCATGAAACCCGAGATACTTATCGCTGGCATCGGCAACATCTTCCTGGGCGACGATGCGTTCGGTGTCGAGGTCGCGCAAGCCCTGCGCGAGCGAGATATTCCGGAAGGCGTTACCGTCAAGGACTTCGGCATTCGCGGATTCGACCTTGCGTATGCTCTGCTCGACCCGTGGGACACGGTGATTCTGGTCGATGCGATGCCGCGTGGCGGCACTCCCGGAACGCTGTACACGATCGAGCCTGATTTGGAGGCTATCGGCCATCCCACCGTGGCCGCCCCCACGATCGATCCGCACAGCATGGACCCCGTGCGAGTGCTTAGCCTGGCGGCTTCGATGGGAGAGATCAGGACCTGCGTGCTGGTGGTCGGATGCGAGCCACACGACTTTGGCGACGAGTTGGAGGGGCGCATGGGCCTGTCTGAACCTGTGAGTGCCGTTGTCCAAGAGGCCTGCAACATGGTGCTGGAGCTCGTAGGCCGCATCATAGAACAACAGGCCGAGAAGGCTGAGAAACAGGCCCCGAAGATGTGTTCGGTGTTGTCAAAATAAACGAGGTGAAATGATGAAAATAGCTCTCGGAGTTGTGGTTGTAGCGGCCATCGGGTTGGCCTTCCTTATCGGTCCCGATGCGCTGCGCTACATGAAAATGAGCAGGATGTAGGAAATCAATCGTTGCACGGTCCGTTCATCGATAGGGCGGACAACGAAGAGTTGCGCCTATGCATGAACTATCCATTGCGCTGAGCATGATCGAACAGGTGATCGAGGAGTCGGAAGCGCGCGGCGGCCTGAAGGTCGAAGCCGTGCATCTAAAACTCGGCGTCTTCTCGGGCGTCGATAAGAACGCCCTGCTCTTCGCCTACCAACTTGCCTGCGAAGGCACGGCGCTCGAAGGCTCGCGGCTGGAGATAACGACGGTACCGTTGCTCATCTATTGCCCGCAGTGCAAGCGGGAACGAACGCCGCCTTCGGTATACGAACTTTGCTGCCCGGAGTGCCTGGTTCCGGCGCAGGACATCGTTACCGGGCGCGAAATCGAAGTGGAATCGCTGGAGGTTGCCGCATGAGCACACGCATGGTCGAGGTACGGGCAAAGGTGCTTAAACAGAACGACGTGCTGGCCCGTTCGCTGCGGGAAAAGTTTCAGCGCGAAGGCACATGCGTTGTCGGTCTGGTGTCGAGTCCCGGCTCGGGCAAGACTGCGTTTCTCGAAAAGCTGCTCGCGCGTCTGGCGCAGGAGCATCGCGTCGCGGCGCTGGTGGGCGATCTCGCCACGGAGAACGATGCGGCGCGGCTGCAACGAGCCACGCCCAACGTGAAGCAGATTACGACCGGAACGATTTGCCATCTCGATGCGCAGATGGTGCAGCAGGCGCTAGATTCGTGGGATGTTGGGCCTGTCGATTTTTTGTTTATTGAGAACGTCGGCAATCTGGTTTGTCCTTCGAGCTACGACCTCGGCGAAGAGTTTCGCTTCGTTCTGCTTTCCGCGACCGAGGGTGAAGACAAACCGTTGAAGTATCCGACGATTTTCAATAGCTCCGACGCAGCGATCATCACCAAGATGGACTTCGCGGAAGCGGCGGAGTTCGATCTCGCCACCGCGCGGCGCAATATCGAAGGCGTGCGGCCGGGAATGCGGATTTTTGAGGTGTCCGCGAAGACCGGCGCGGGCATGGATGTTGTAGTCGACTTTTTGCGCAGTCAACTGGCGCACTCCCGCGAGACGCTGGCGGTAGGCTCGTAGTCTCTACTGGAATAACACCGACTTAGCCCCGTTCGTATAGGGTACGGTTGCGGCCCAGCCGAGCGTCGTGTGTTCCAGCGGTCGCGTCTTTCCGGCGACGAGGGACTGCGAAGCGTGGGGTGTCCATCCGACCACTTCGAAACGCAACTCATGCCACCACGGCTTGTAGTGTCCTTCGGCTTTTGCAATCTGGACGGTCAGTGAGCCATCGGCTTCCACGCTGCATGTAAAGTGCAGGCGGAGAAAGTCGCCTTTTCGGAAGTTGTAGCTCTTGCCGTCGTCCTGATACAGCGTGCCATCGCAGGCGCTTCCGGCGGATGGCGCGAAGACACGCAGCGTCAGAGGGCCTTGCGGAATCTCTTCCGTGCTTTGGGTCAACGGCATCATCGGAATGATGGCGCCTTCGCGAACATAGACCGGGAGTTCCGACAATGCAGGCGTCACCATGATGGGCTTGAGCTGGGGCGGCGCATCGCGGATTTCGCGGTCGCCTGCCGCGCTGGAGTTGCGGCGGTCGAGGCGCGCGCCTGTCCAGTAGTCGAACCAGATGCCCGGTGGCAGATGGACTTCGTAAGCGGCAACGTCGTCGGGCAGCGGCGACGGAGCAACCAGAATCGACGGGCCAAAAAGAAATTCGGTTCCGCACTCCATGTCCAGAGGGTGCCCGTCGGTTGTTGCGTGCGGGAACTCCAGAAACAGCGGGCGCAGAATCGGCAAACCGTTGCGCGAAGTTTCCTCGGCGGTGGTGTAGAGGTACGGCATCAGCTTGTAGCGCTCTTCGATATAGCGGCGACGAATGGCCTCGTGCTCCGGGCCATCGACCCAGGGTTCATGCGCGCGCGTCCCCTTCGCGGCGTGGTCGCGGTCGATGGGTTGAAACGCCGCCAACTGCAACCAACGTGTGAGCAACTCCGGCGACGGCGAGCCGCCAAATCCTCCCACGTCAGCGCCCGAAAGCGAGAAGCCGCTGAGTCCGAGATTCAACAGCTGCGGAGTCGTCTGGCGCAGGTGGTTCCAGGTCGCGAGGTTGTCGCCCGTCCACGTTGCCGCATAACGCTGCCCGCCCGCGTAGCTTGCGCGCGTCAACACAAACGGCCGCACGTTCGGTTCGAGCGCGAGCAGGCCGTCCCACGTCGCGCGCGAGTTCTCCATGCCGTAGATGTTGTGCGCTTCAAGATGCGTCATGGTGCGCGGCGCAAACCCCGGCTCCTCAATGCGGTGCTGCACATCGTCCGGCATCGTCTTGGTTGGATAGGTGAAGACCGCAGGCTCATTCATGTCGTTCCAGAAACCCGCAACGCCGTCGTTCACGAACTCCTTGTACAGCGTGCCCCACCATGTGCGCGTTTCGGCGCGCGTGAAGTCGGGGAAGACGGACGGCCCGGGCCACACCGGGCCGACGTAATCCTGTCCGTTGCGCTTCACAAAGTGGTCGCCGGCTTTGCCCGTGTCATAGGGCATGTAGCCCGCGTTGGGCAGGTCGGCGATGTGCAGGTCGGTGATGACGACGGTGTGGAACTGTTCCGCCGCGAGTTCCTTGATCAGCCCGGGAAAATCCGG
>JALYTE010000330.1 GCA_030854435.1 Acidobacteriota bacterium
CGGCGTGGGCGTCGAGGAGCATCTGGTGGGCCTGGTCGTAGGTGAGGCGGGGGAAGGTGTTGTTGGTTTGGGTGGAAGGCCCAGGGCTAAAGCCCAAATTTGTGGTTTGGTTGGACAGGGGGCTGAAGCCCCCTTCTACTCCGGCTTCGCTTGCCCTTCCCTCCGTTTCGCTTACCTTTCCCCCGGCTTCGCTTGCTTGACCGGAGGCAGGTGGGTTGGGAGCGATCACCGCTTCGAGTTTCGAGATGTCTTTGCCGATGACTTTGAGGTCGGCGCGGTGGGTTTCGAGGACGCGCGTGACGATGTGGGTGAGGAAGCCTTCGGCGAGCGACATGAGACCGTCGAGGTCGAGATAGGTGGCTTCGGGTTCGATCATCCAGAACTCGGTGAGGTGGCGGCGGGTCTTGGACTTTTCGGCGCGGAACGTGGGGCCGAAGCTGTAGACCTTGCCGAGCGCGAGGGCCGTGGCTTCAATGTAGAGCTGGCCGGATTGGGTGAGGTAGGCCTTGTCGTTGTCGAAGTAGTCCATTTCGAAAAGTTCGGAGGTGCCTTCGCAGGCGTTGGGGGTTAAGATCGGTGGGTCGGTGCGGATGAAGCCGTTGGTGTCGAAGTATTCGGCGGCCGCGCGCATGATGGTGGCGCGGACGCGCAGGATGGCCGACTGCCGCGGGGTGCGGATCCAGAGGTGGCGGTGCTCCATGAGGAAGTCGGGGCCGTGCTCTTTGAGCGAGATGGGGAAAGGCGTGGCGTCGGCGATGCGCTGCGTGACGGCGATGCCTTCAACGTCGAGCTCGAAGCCGGAAGGGGCGCGGGAGTCGGCGCGGACCTTGCCGGTGACGACGATGGAGGATTCCAGGGTGAGATTTTTTAGCGTGTCGAAAACTTCTTCGGAGACGGCGGCCTTGGGGACGATGCCCTGGATGGTGCCGGTGCCGTCACGAAAGGTGGGGAAGAGGAGTTTGCCGGAGCTGCGGAGGTTGTAGAGCCAGCCGCGGAGCGTGACGGTGCGGCCTTCGTGCGCGCCGATGGCGGCGATGGTGGTGAGGTTTTCGGGGGTCGTCTGCGGAGTGGACATGGATGTCCAGTTTACGCGGAGGACGGGCGTGGCGCGGGCGAGAAGCGGGTTCCCTGCGGGAATGACAGAAAGAAAAGCAAAGGCAAAGGCGGCAATCAATGACCGTTGGTTAGGATGTCCGTTGGGTTCTATGGCCGTTGGGTTATTTAGGCTTTGGTCGTGTTCATTACGGCGGCGAAGGCGGTTTGAAACTTCGCCATTTCCTGGGGCGTGCCGACGGTGATGCGGACGGAGTTGGGCCAGATAGGCCAGGTGCGGCCGATGTAGACGTTATGGGATTGCATCGCCGCGATGACTTCCTTGCCATTCCGTCCGGTGTCGATCATGAAACAGTTCGAGACCGAGGGGATGAATTTGTAACTGTTCGCGCGCAGCCAGGCGAAGGTCTGGTTGCGGGTGTCGGCGGTGATTTTCTTGCGCGCGGGGACGAGCGCCGCGTCGTTGAGGCTGGCCGTGGCCGCGGCGACCGCCGTGACCGGCATGAAGTTCATCCCGAAGCGCTGGAGTTTCTCCAGAAGATCGGGGCGTCCTATCGCCATGCCGCAGCGGATGCCGGCCATGCCGTAGACCTTCGAGAATGTTCGCAACACGATGACGTCCTTGCCGGCGGCGACGAGGTCGAGCACCGAGGGCGCGTCGCAGAGATGGATGTAGGCTTCGTCGACCAGCAGGATGGAGCCGCGAGGCTTGTGGTCCGCGGCCCAGACGATGTCCTCGCGCGGGGTGAGCGTGCCGGTGGGGTTGTTGGGATTGCAGATGTAGATGAGGCCGGCGGCGGGGTCGGCGGCGACCATGGCCTTGATGTCGTGCGCGTGGCTCGCGTTGAGCGGGACGCGAACGGTGTGCGCGCCGGCCGCGGCGGCGGCGAACATGCCCGTCTCGAAGGTGGGGTCGGCGGTGACGTAGCTGTGGGCGGGCGAGGTGAAGGCCAGCACGGAGTAGTACAGAGGCTCAGTCGAGCCGGCGTAGATGGCGATGTGGTCGGCGGGCAGGCCCGTCTGTTTGGCGAGGGTCTGGGCGAGGCGGTCGAGGCCACCGTGGGCGTCGTAGCGGCCGCCGGTGAGCGCGGCTTCGTGGATGGCGGCGAGCGCGGCTGAACAGGGGCCGAGCGGGTTCTCGTTGGCGTTGATGGCGACTGCGCCCGACGGTAGGGTGGGGAGGCCGCGGCGCGGGGGCTTATTTTTGGAGGCGCTTTGCTGGAGCGCTGCCCAGGCCAGATTGCCTTCGCCAAGAATGGGCAGGGAGGCCGCGAGGCCAGCGAGGCGGAGAAAAGAGCGGCGGGAAGGGGCGGATGTCGGAAATGGGGTGGTCATGGCGTATTCCTTCGGAGTGGAATTGGGGCCGGGGAGCGACCGTTGGGTCGCTCCGGAACGGAGCTTCTCGGCGCTCACGTCGATTTCAACTGTAACTCAATGGGAGGGCTGGGAGGCGAGATATTTGCTGTCCGCCGAGCGGTTGACGTCCACGCAACCCCCACTCATCGCAAAAGCGCGATGAATGGGGCACCCCGCAACAACAGCAGGTTCCCTGCGGGAATGACAGGAAGAAAAGCAAGAGCAACAGCCGAAGCGGATAAGACAGCGACGAAGATGGGTCACATGGCTGTAAAAGATGGGCCAACCGGATGTAGAGGATGGGCCGCCCGGCCTCCATTGCGCTAGCATGAACCGCAGGAGACATGATGGCAGAAGCGACCTGCGACATTGGCCTGATCGGCCTGGCGGTGATGGGGCAGAATCTTGTCCTCAATATGAACGACCATGGGAACAAGGTCGCGGTCTTCAATCGCACCACGTCGAAGGTCGATGACTTTCTCGCGGATGAAGCGAGGGGCACCGAAGTTGTCGGCGCGCACTCGATCGCAGAGCTGTGCGGCCTGCTGAAGAAGCCGCGCCGCGTGATGATGATGGTCAAGGCGGGCGAGGTGGTCGACCAGAATATCGAGATGCTTTTGCCGCATCTCGAAAAGGGCGACATCGTTATCGACGGCGGAAACTCGCTGTATACGCACTCCAACCGGCGGACGAAAGACCTTGCGGAGAAGGGGATTTTATTTATCGGCACGGGCGTTTCCGGGGGGGAAGAAGGCGCGCGCTTTGGGCCGTCGATCATGCCCGGCGGCAACAAGGAAGCATGGCCGGCGGTGAAGGGGATTTTTCAAGGCATCGCAGCGAAGGTCGAGGACGGTACG
>JALYTE010000394.1 GCA_030854435.1 Acidobacteriota bacterium
CGACACATGCTCGAAAGAAATGTAGGGCACCGGTGCTACCTTCGCTTCCGTGACAGACTCGGCCTCAACCTCATTGGCTTCCGCGGCCTGCGACATGAACTCTTCGACCGCAGGGGCCGGGTCGCGGTCGATATGCTCATCCATTAAGCCGGAGAGCGACAGATCCATCCACTCGTCGGAATCCTGCGCGGATGGATGGACATCCGCGGCCGGCTTTGTCGCAGCGACCTCTTCGACAACTTTGGGCTTCAGTTCGTCGTCCCGCTCCGCCATGCCACCATCCTCCGCCCAGTATGTCACTCCAGGATGAATTCATTAGATGCTTCACTGCCCTTTTTGGGGACACAAATGTTTCCCCACGCTTCCGCCTCAGCCAACTCCTGTCGCGTATTCACATTGCTAAACCAATACTCCATCGTGTGCTTCGCCGACTCGGCCCTCGGCGCAAACCGAGCGACATCCTGCTTGACCACCGATCCCTCGCCAAACTCCGCGTTGAGTGCGAAAAAAATCTTCGAAAGCCTGCGCTCGCCACCTTCCAATTCGCGGACGATCACACCCAGCGCTTCCCGCCTCAACAAGCAAAACGCCGGTTGAGGCCGCCCTTCCAAGACCAGGTAACTCCCCCAAAAACCACCGTTTTCCACAGCCAGACTCTCTTCCACCCAACGCCGCAACAACCCCGCAGGAACCAGCGGAACATCCACCGGAATAAACACCGCCCACTTCTGCTCCGAAGCCTCCAGCCCAGCCTCAATCCCCGCTGCCGGCCCCGCATCCAGCCGCATCTCTCGTACAACCGGGGCGAACGCGTCCAAGTCTTGGCGGTTTCCGGCAATGCTCACGGTCACACAGAAATTCCGCAGCTTTTCCACGGCGATTTCCACCATAGGACGGCCACGGAACTCCAACAGCGCCTTGTCCGCGCCCATCCGCGAACTCTTCCCCCCCGCCAGCACAAATCCATGCACCGGCAGCATCACAAAAACACCTCTCTAAGCTCTCGCGCTCTAAGCTCCACGCTCATTGAAACCCTGCTGTCTCAAGCCCCCGCGCCGACCTTGTCGAAGAACCTCAAAATCGATTCAATCCCGCGATGAAAATTCGCCAGATGAAACTTCTCATTGGGCGCATGCAGATTGTCGTCCGGCAAACCGAAGCCCATCATCACGGTGGGTATCCCCAGCTCGCGCACAAAGTCCCCAACGATCGGGATCGACCCTCCGCCACGCACAAACACCGTCTCCTTGCCGAAGACTTCCTTCATCGCCGCGCTGGCCGCGCGAACGTAGTCGTTGTCCGTGCTCACCACAATCGGCTCGCCGGAATGGATCAACCGCGCCTCCAGCGTGATCCCCTTCGGGCAAATGCTTTCTACAAACTTTTTATACTTCGCGAACGCCGTCTCGGGCTTCATATTCGGCACCAGCCGGAAGCTGATCTTGGCGGTCGCCTTCGCGGGAATGACCGTCTTCGCGCCAGCGCCGGTAAAGCCCCCCGGCATTCCATGAACATCCATCGTGGGCCGCGACCAGGTCCGCTCCAGCACGCTGAACTTCGCCTCACCCGTCAACTCTGTCGAACCGACTTCCGTCTTGCGATAATGCTCGACGTCGAACGGCAGCGATTTCCACGCCTTCAACTCGTCTGAGGTCGGAGCCTCAAGGTCATCGTAGAAGCCGGGAATGGCAATATGCCCATCCTCGTCCTTCAACTTCGCAATCACCTGCGCCAGCGCGACAAACGGGTTCGGGGCCGCGCCGCCGTACATGCCGGAGTGCAGGTCGGTCATCGCCCCACGCGCCTCAAGCTCGGTATAGATCATCCCGCGCAAGCCCACGGTCAGCGTCGGCAACTCCGGCGCAAACATCTCCGTGTCCGAAACCAGCGCCGCATCGGCCTTCAACTGCTCCCCATGTTCGCGCACGAACGCGGCAATGCCTTCGCCGCCGACCTCTTCTTCTCCCTCGATAATCACGCGAATGTTCACCGGCAACTTCCCGCCGTTGGCGAGCGCCGACTCCAGCGCCTTCACATGCATCCACATCTGGCCCTTGTCATCGACCGCGCCGCGCGCGTAGATGTTTCCATCGCGCTCCTCAGGCTCAAACGGCGGCGACTTCCACTCATCCAGCGGATCGGGCGGCTGCACATCGTAGTGGCCATAGCACAACACCGTCGGTTTGCCAGGTGCGCCAAACCAATCCGCATACACCAGCGGATGTCCTTTACGATCGGCGGTTGAAGTCTCGATCAACTTCACATTCTCCATCCCCGCCTTGCGCAACCCATCGGCCACGAACTCCGCCGCCCGCCGCACATCGCCCGCCCGCTCCGGCGTCGTCGAAATCGAAGGGATCCGCAGCAACGCCTTCAACTCCTCGACAAACCGTGCCGCATTCGCCTTCGCAAAACCAATCGCCGCATCCACTGCCATGTCTCACTCCTCAATCCACTCCATGCTAGCTCACTGCGGGTTCGACACAAACCGAGTACCCCCCACGAACCCGGTTTCGCACAAATCGTGATGCCCCATGTCGGATTTTCGGACAGGGGTTCCACGCCTGCCGCCAGCTTCCCCTTGTCAGGATTCAGCGGCGCGTCGCACCAGCCTCAATATCCCCACCGCGGCCACGAGGCACGCACGCACAGCAACCCGATTCCCAACGCATAGCCGCCTGTCGCCTCGCGTTCCTCACTGCTCAACCACCCCGCGCTGGCGATGTTCTTCGGCAACCCGAACCACACCACCGCCGATCACACCACCGCCCATCACAATCGCGCTATGCGGATGACGAACGCTACATATTGCCCGAGCCGATATCGTTGCGACGCGCTTCGGGGTTGGAGGCGTCGAGGTACTGCTCGATGGTCGCTTCCAGCACGCCCCGCGCGTTGAGGATGAATTCCACCGCGTCTCGCCCCGCTCCGAAGCCGCCGGCCAGCGGCGTAATGTAGTGCGCCGCGCGCTTGACTTGTTCGCGGGCGTTCGCCGTCGCAATGGCCAGGCCGACCTTGCGCATCACGGGCAGGTCGATAATGTCATCGCCGACGTACGCGAGTTCGTCGAGCGTGCAGGATTCAGCGGCGAGGATCTGCTCGACCGCTTCCATCTTGTGCGATTGACCTTGATAGACATGCTCGATTTTGAGGTCACGCGCGCGAATGGCGACCGCTTGCGACATGCGCTTGGTCACAAAGCCAAGCTTGATGCCCGCGACCCGCGCGAGTGAAATGCCGAGTCCATCGTGAGCATTGAAGCTCTTGATTTCTACGCCTTTGCCGTCCGGGCCGGGCATCACGGTGATGTCCCCATTGGTGAGGACGCCGTCAACGTCGAACAGGAGGACTTTCACGCGATGCGCGCGTTGACTCAGCGCGCGTTGAGTCGCATAGGGGCTTGCAGGGGACATGCCAAATGATACAGCGAGCGTCCCACTACAACGGGACGCTCGCCGGGTATTGTTGCGTTGAATTTAACGAGTCCTAGTCCTTCCAGTGGCCCTCATGCCAAACCCAGCCGTCGCCGTCGGCGACCCATTTGCCTTCGATCCAGACATCATGCTCGCGTGGAGCTGCGACGTAAGATCCAGGAACCCAGACATAGGCGTTGCCGTCCCATTTGTGGTATCCGGGATGCCAGACGTAGTTGGGGTGTTCGGAGGGCGGCGCGGGAACTTCTTCCACGATGCGCTCGGGTGGACGGACGCGGACGATGATCTGCGCGCCCGCTGTTAGCGATGCTGAGGAAAACATAAGACCGCCGATGGCGGCCGCGAGAAGAGTCTTATTCATGGGCCTCACTCCTTCCGGGGGCTTGTTCCCCGTACTCGTATGTAGGACACAAGAAGCGCCGAAGACGTTGTTTGGGAGATCGGGTTTTTAAGGCTCGTGAAATGTTTCTGCTTCCCAAATGCCCCTTTGCGGCATCGGGGCATCCAATGGTTGACACTAGGTTCACTGGGTTAGCGTTGTAACCACCGGCACGTTTCGGTAGAGATTCACACTGAGGGCCAGATATGTTCAGGACAATAAGCAAGTACATCGTTCGCTCCAGCATGGTGGCTGGAGTTTTCGCTTTGGCGGCGATCGCACCCGTGGCCCACGCCACTCTGATCGGCAACACCGTCCAATGCGGCCAGTCCGGCGGCGGCAGCTTTGGGTGCTCGGCGAACAACGCCGTGGTCGGCCCCGGGACCGAGTTTACGATCGGCAATGTGAACTTTCCGGGTGCCATTCAGGCCGACTTCAACGCGACTGGAGTCACGCTGACCTTCGCCCGTTCCGTGAACCTGGTGAACACGATTCTGCAATTCAACGATCCTGGCAACCCATTCACGTCGTTCACGTTCGTCTCGCAAAACGGCGTGACGGGCTTCAACGCTTCGGACATCAGCCTGACCGGCGGAACGATCTCGATCAATCTGCGCGGGACACACGACACGGTCGGCGACAACGTGCGCATCGATATCGGTACCGGACCGACGCCGATACCGGAACCGGGTTCGCTGCTCCTGCTCGGAACAGGCGCGCTGGGAGTGATTGGCGCGGCACGGCGCAGTGTGCGCGCGTAAGAACCGGTTCAATAGCAAAGGGAGGGGTGAAGGTGTACCCCCCACCCCCCCCTCCCAGGGTACTTTGCACGCAAAGTCTTTAGAATGTTGGGCTCCAGGGCAGTGACCTGTTGCAAAGTATTCAAAGCAAATGAGTTACCTGCAAAGTATTCATTCTCTGAGACTTAGGCTCGTCAGATGTGGGTTGAAGGAAAAAGGGCTGCAAGCGGCGTTTGCCAGCTTGCAGCCCTTTCTATTTCTATCTAGTTTATGTATATCACATTGAGCGATAGGATGCGGCAATTATTTTTGAGAGATTATAGGTATCGTTTGTAGGGTTAGAGAGTTTTCCACAGCGACGGAACTTGACAAGTAAATCGGCTGAGTGGAAACGGAAGGGCAGGGTCTCCGACCCTGCCACAGATGGTCGGCACCTTCCCGCTCTTTACGGAACGCCGATGAGTAGGGGAATGCTTGGGCAGTCTCGGCGAGCCTGGCTTGGACGGGATTCTGATGGATATACGACCGCCGACTATCAAATTGTTCGCGATCCAGAATCAGATGGTCGGTGAAGCCGCGTTGCCAGAACTTTGGCCCCATCCGATGGGCGAAGCCGCCCTTGATGTCCTTCATCGATTTCGAGATGTCTTCGGTTTGGAGCAGCAGGTGGACGTGGTCGGGCATGACGACGTAGGCGAAGAGTTTGTAGGAACCGGCGGCGCGATAGTGCTGCAGCGTTTCGATGAAAAGGCGTGCGGTCGCATCGACCTGAAAACGGCGGCGGCGGTTGAGGGTGACCGCAGTGATGAAGAATGTGCCAGCGGTGGCGGTCCTCGGGGGCTGGGACATGCGGGAATTGTAGCCCACTCGCAAACCCCCCCGGAAGGTCAGGGTCTCCTGTCCTTCGTCGGACGCGCACGAACGGAAGGGCGCGGTCTCTGTCC
>JALYTE010000414.1 GCA_030854435.1 Acidobacteriota bacterium
TGACAGAAGCAAGCGTAAGGTTCTCATCCCGTGGAATGACGGAGAATACGCGAGGTGCTATTCGGGCCTTTTCGGCGGTTCCGTTGCGATCGACAACTTCAACCGTGTCGTGAAACTCCCCCTGCCAACCCGCAGCAAAGTCCCTCTGCACGTCCACTCGCGCGACACTGCCCGCGACCTCGCCTTTCGGCTTGAAAGTCGCCGGAATGCGCTGTGAAAATAGCCGCGCCCAATCGAGCAGCCAAGCGTCCGGCACGCTCGTCATGCCCACTTTCAAGCCGCTGCCGCGCAGGCCTGTCAAATCCAAAGTATCGGCGGTCGCCACGAGCAGACCGTCTTCCGGTTTCGCTTTGTTGAGCGCAAGAGTACATGCGGGCCCGCGCATCACTGCCGTCGCCACCGCAAGATGTCCACTGCAGTCCACATTGAGGTTCAACATTTTCGCCGGGATGAAATCCGCGCGTCGCACATCGGTCAGCTTCAACGATCCGCTCACTGCGGCGTCGCCCAGCGTTCCATGCAGCGTGGCCGTGGCTTCCACGCCTCCGCGCCAGCCGGCATCGACGCCCGTCAGCACGCGGCTCGCTTCGCCCAGCGGAGCGCGCCGCCAGGCCGCCGTCAGCTCGATGGGCACGGCCTCGACGTGCGCCGCGCGCTGTAGCGTCGCCTCGACGGTAAGCAGACCGGTATCGAAGACGCTCGTATCGGTGCGCGCGGGCTTGGCTTCCAAACGCACGCGCCACTGTTGCGGCGAAGGCAGCCACAACGCGAAGTCGGCTTCGGTCAGCGCGAGCGGCTTCTTTTCATTGCCCATCTTCACGTTCACGCGTGCGCCGTTGGCCTCGATATAAGGAAACCGCGGAGCTGGGCCGGGCCTCCTTTGCGCGGTCGGCGCGGTGTCTTCCTGCGCGGCGTGCAGCAGGATGCTCTCGATGTTCCAGCGACCATCGGCGCGGCGCACCAGGTTCACGCTGGGGCTCTCGAAGCGGATCGTCGCAAACTCCACCTGCCGCCGCCACAGCGAACTTGCGCGCAAAGTCGCCCGCACGCTGTCGGCGCGAATGACAGGTTCAGACCCAAACGCAGGGTCTTCGCTGACGACCAGATTTTCAAGTGTGAATCCCGGCACTGGCAGGATGTTGAGCGTGACGCGGTCCATGTGTACGGGCCGTCCCAGGCTCTCGCTCATGCTGATCGCGATGCGTCTCCGCAGCCGGTTCGCGCTGATCAGCGGCGGCGTGAGGACCAGCGCGGCGACCGCCAGAACGGCGGCAAGGATCCACAGTGAACGCCGTTTGAAGCTGCGCCGCCGCTTCAGCGCGTCGGGGCCGTCTTCAGAATCGGAATGACTCATCCTCTACCGGATCACATGCAGCGTCCGCGACCAGCGCGTGCCGTCGAAAATATGGATGGCCACATGGAACATGAAGGCGATGCGGTCGCCCATCGAGGTCTTGTCTTCCTGGTCGGCGGGCGTTTTGAACGACCAGTAAACGAACATCGGCCGTCCCATGATGTTCTCATCCGGCACAAATCCCCAATAGCGGCCGTCGAGACTGTTGTGGCGATTGTCGCCCATGGCAAACACTTTACCCGCGGGCACGACGATGTCGCCGTTTTGAACATTGGTCGCCAACTCCTGCGCCCAGACCTCGGTCAGCCCATCGTTCGCCGTTGGCGTGACTGCGGGAAACTCATCGCGATAGGGGATATAGGCCGGTCGCGGTTCGTCGGGGTCGTCGTTCAGGGTGTGCGGCTCCGTTTGTGGCGCGCCGTTCAGGAACACAACGCCGTTGACCAGATGGATGTGGTCGCCGGGAACGCCGATCACGCGCTTCACCAGGATCAGGTCCGGCGTCTCGGGGTTGGGCTTGAGGAACACAATGATGTCGCCGCGTTGCACCGCGCGGTAGTGAACGAACGGGGCCCATTTTGTCGGCGGGGCCAGCGTAACGCGGTCAACCAGCAGGTGGTCCCCGACCAGCAGCGTGTTCTTCATCGAGCCTGAGGGAATCTCGAAGTTCTGCCCGATGAACGCAAACGCGAACAGCGCAATCACGATGACCGTGCAAATCGACGCCAGCGCTTCGAGCGGCGTTTCTTCGGGGTCGCCTTTTTTTCGCGACCGGCCATGGGGGTCGCGGAGAACGGGCGTGTCGGTTGGGGTGGATAAAACCTGATCGTCTGCGGTGTTGTTCAAAGTCCGGGATCTCCTGCCGACATTCGCCTTGTCAGTGTATCGCGGCGGTTCTTTTATCGCTTACCGCACCAGCCGTTCGTTTTTGATCGCGTCGGCGAACCGTTGCCTCAGCGTCCGGTTCGCGGAACGGTCGCCGAGCGAGAAGTAGACCACCAGCGGGCGTCCGACCAGAGCGGAGCTTTGAACGAAGCCCCAGTACCGGCTGTCCTCGCTGTCGTTGCGGTTGTCGCCCATCGCGAAGTAGCGGTCGGCGGGGATGTACAGTTCGCCGTCACGGACGTCGCGGCGCATCGTTCCCCACCACGCCGGATCCACGTTGGCGTCCATGCTGTGCAGGGTCGGAAAGTCGTCGCGAAAGCTGTCCGGAATCGACTCGCCGTAAAACGCATACGGTTCGTCGACCGCGCGCCCGTTGATGAATACGCGCCCGTTGCGGAGGCGCAGCCGGTCGCCCGGAAGCCCCACGATCCGCTTCACGAAATGCACAGCCGGATTCAGCGGGTAATGAAATACGGCGATGTCGCCGCGCCGGACGGCCGACGGGGGCAT
>JALYTE010000433.1 GCA_030854435.1 Acidobacteriota bacterium
GTCGAAGAAGCCGCGGCGCTCGGGAGGCGCTTCTGCTATGTCCGGTTCTGGATCCTGGTCGCGCTTGCCGAAGAGAGAAAATGCCATTGGGTTCAGTTTATCGGAGTTGGCGTTTGATCTCCTTCCAGGCATACCCCCCATCCCGTCAATTTTGCGCAAAGTCCGGAGAACAAAAGGCTTAGGGTTGGACTTAGGCGATGCTTGAACTCGCAAAGTCTTGAAAACAAAGGGCCGTGGCCAGGTGCTGATTGTAAAGTATTCAAAGGAACGGGTTTAGTGGTTAAACGCGAAGGCCCGGCGGTGTGCCGGGCTGAATGGGTCGCTCTGTCTCGATTGTATCAGGTGTGTCAAGCGAATGGATCGTGCGGCTGTGGAAACCCAGGTCTCAGAATCGAGTGTTCGGTAGCAGTACATCCTTTACATATTGTCTCGGGACATCCTTTACACTCATCGCGCCAAGTGCCGCGCGATGAATGGGGCACCCGGCACCCGGCGCATTTACGAAGTTGTAGTGGAGATTTTCCGTGGTGGCAAGGATATTCGGCGGTGCTGAGAAGCTGCGGGTCTCTCCACTGCGGCGCAAAAAGCGCGCCTCCGGTCGAGATGACAACTTTTGGGCCGGCGCAAAAAACGCGCCTTCGGTCGAGATGACAGCTCTTCGTGAGTTGGGCGATCGCTTATCGACTGCGGAAGGTCTGGATGAGGAGCCAGATGTTGAGGGCGGCGATGAGTAGGGCAACGGCGTAGCTCGGATATTTGAGCCAGGGTCGGTTGACGAATGGGCCCATCCTGCGCCGGTCGCTGGTGAAGATCACCAGCGGAAATACCGCGAAGCTGAGTTGCATGCTGAGGACGACCTGGCTCAACAGGAGGAGATTGGTCGTTCCCTGCGCTCCGTAGAGGTAGGTCACGATGACCGTCGGGACGATGGCGAGCGAGCGGGTGAGGAGACGCCGCTGCCATGCTGGGAGACGTATGTTGAGGAACCCCTCCATGACGACCTGGCCCGCGAGGGTACCGGTGATGGTGGAGTTTTGGCCGGACGCCAGCAACGCGATCGCGAACATGGTGCTGGCCCCGGCAACGCCGAGCATGGGGGTGAGGAGCTTGTAGGCGTCGCCGATTTCGGCGACCTCGGGGTGTCCGCCGCGATGAAAGACCGCCGCCGCAACGATCAGGATCGCGGCATTCACAAAGAGGGCCAGCGTCAGGGCAAGGACGGAGTCGATGTTGGCGAAGCGGATGGCTTCGCGCTTGCCCTGCTCGGTGCGCGGGTAGTTGCGCGTCTGGACGAGGGACGAATGCAGATAGAGATTGTGCGGCATGACCGTGGCGCCGAGGATGCCGATGGCGATGTACAGCATGGCGGGATCGGCGACCATGCTCTTCGAGGGGACAAAGAGGTTGGTCAGGATGGGGGACCAGTCGGGGTGCGACAGGAAGAGTTCGATGCCGAACAATACCGAGACGGTGCCGATGAGGACGATGACCAGCGCCTCCAGATAGCGGAAGCCCCGGTTCTGCAACAGAAGGACCAACAGGACGTCGGCGCCGGTAATCAGCACACCCACGGTCAACGGAATCTTGAAGAGCAATTGCAAGGCAATGGCGGAGCCGATCACTTCGGCGAGGTCGCAGGCGATGATGGCAATCTCGGCGAACAGCCAGAGGACGATGGCGACGGGACGACTGTATTCCTCTCGACAGGCCTGCGCGAGGTCGCGTTCTGTGGCGACACCCAGTTTGATCGAAAGGCCCTGCAAGAGGATCGCCATGAGGTTGGACGCCATGATGACGAAGAGCAGGGTGTAGCCGTAGCGGGAACCGCCGGCCAGATCGGTGGCCCAGTTGCCGGGATCCATGTAGCCGACCGAGATCAGAAACCCCGGGCCGAGGAAGCCGAGAGCGCGTCGCCAGAAAAACGGAGATTGGGAAATCCGTACCGAAGAGAACACGTCCGGCAGGGAGGGACTGCGCGATATTTCGGGATTGGATCGGTCCAATGGCATCGTTCATCGACCCCTCAGTGGTCCAGGGGGTTAGATTGAGTATGCCACAAGATATGAACTATGGTTTACCGATTACTTTATCCGGCGTTCACTTCCGTTGCGAAGTTTCACCCAGACCCTTTCAGCCGCCGACTTTCCGATGGTGGCAGAGCCGGTGGGGGTCTGGATCCTGGAGGTGTCGTCGTAGTTGCGCTCGAGAACTTTGACGCGCGCTCCGGGGCCGATGCCCAGTTTGTGCAGGAACTCCAGGAGCTTCGGATCGCGCTCGTAGAGGCTGGCGACCAGGTAGTCTTTATGCTCGACGGCTTCGGTGAGGGCGATGGTGCCGCGTTTGCGGCGGTGCGCCGGGGTTTCCGGCAGTACAGAGTTGCCATGCGGGCAGGTGCCTCCTTTTCCGAGCTTTTCGATGAGCTTGGCCTCGAAGGCCGGGGAGACGGCATGTTCGAGCCGCTCTGCTTCGATGTGAATCCGGTGCCACTCCATGCCGAATATCTCCGAGAGCATCCTCTCGATGAGGTGATGACGGAGCGCGGTGCGATAGGCCTTCTCCTTGCCCTGCGCGGTGAGGCGCAATCCGCCGTCGGCCTTGGCATCGATGTATCCATCCTGCTTCAAGCGCTTGACGGCCTTGGTGACGGCCGGAGGAGAGACCTCGAGCCAGTGGGCGAGGAGCGCTGGGATGACCGTGTGGCCTTCACTGCCGGCTTCCAGGATGGCTTTGAGGTAGTCTTCCTTCGAGATGGTTATTTCGGTGGACATAGAGTTTATGTTAACCCCGGTAAACGGTTTGTAGTATACGACTTGTCAGTCATCGCGCGATGAATGGGCACCCTGGGCAGCCCGGCGGCCCGAGCGAGAAGCAGGTTCCCTGCGGGAATGACAGAAAGAAAAGCAAGTGCAAGTGCGACAGCAAGTGCAAAAGCAAAAGCGAGAAGCAGGTTCCCTGCGGGAATGACAGAAAGAAAAGCAAGTGCAGGTGCGCCGCACTCTTCCAGGCGCACCACGCTTTTAGTGCGGTCGAGCAAAAGCCAAAAGACAAAAGCAGAGCAGTTTCTTGGGTTATTCGGTGCGTCCGGGGCGGGTCATGAGGTCGCGAATGGCGTTCTGGGGGCTCTTGTCTTCATGGAGGATGGCGGCGACCTGTTCGGTGATGGGCATTTCGACGCCGTAGCGCGCGGCCAGGCCGAGGGCCGCGGTGGTGGTGCGGACGCCTTCGGCGACTTTGCCGTTGAGGCCTTCGAGGATGTCGGGTAGCTTGCGGCCTCTGCCGAGTTCGATGCCGACGGAGCGGTTGCGGGACAGGCCACCCGTGCAGGTGAGGACCAGGTCGCCGATGCCGGAGAGGCCAGCGAGGGTTTCGCGGCGACCTCCGCAGGCGATGGAGAGGCGGGTCATCTCGGCCATGCCGCGGGTGATGAGAGCGGCGACGGAGTTGCTGCCAAGATCGAGGCCATGCACGACGCCAGCGGCGAGCGCAATGATGTTTTTTAGCGCTCCGCCGAGTTCGGTGCCGGTGACGTCCTGGTTGCGATAGACGCGCAGGGAGGGCGAGGTGAAGGCGTCCTGGATGGCCTTGCCGATGGCTTCGTCGTCGGCGGCGACGGCGATGGCGGTGGGCATTCCGGCGGCGACTTCCTGGGCGAACGAAGGGCCGCTGAGAGTGGCGAAAGGATTGGCGGCGTGCTCTCGGACGACTTGGGACATGCGGAGGAATGTGGTGTCCTCGATGCCTTTGCTGGCCGAAAGAATAATTTGCTGCGAGGTGAGGTGGGGCGCGAGTTGCGCCATGATTTCGCGCAGGCGTTGCGATGGCGTGGCGCACAGGACGATGTCGGCGGCGGTGGTGGCAAGGAGAAGGTCGGAGGTGACTCGAACGTCGGCGGGAAGGACGAAGTGGGGGAGATAACGTAGGTTTTCTCCGCTGTGGTTGAGTTCCTCAGCGTGTGCTGGGGAGTGCGCCCAGAGGCTTAGAGTGTGACCCCCGCGACGGGCCAGAGAGAGGGCGAGCGCCGTACCCCAGGCCCCTGCGCCGATGATGGCGATGCGACTCATGGGAGGCTGGCCTCGGCTTCGGCGGCTTTTGTGGATCCGATCTTGCTCTCGGTGCCGTTCTTCAAACGCACGATGTTGGCGGAATGTTTGAGGATGCAGAGCAGCGAGATGAAAATTGTGCTGGAGACGAAAATGAGGGAGTGGTACGGCTGGAAGTAGAGCATGAAGAGGGGGAGGGTGGCCGCTCCGAGGATTGAGCCGAGCGAGACATAACGGGTGAGGAGCGTGATGGCGATGAAGACTCCGAGCGCGCAGAGGGCCGTGGGCCAGGAGAGGGCGAGGAAGACGCCGAGGGCCGTCGCGATGCCCTTGCCGCCGCGGAAGCCGAGCCAGATGGGAAAGACGTGGCCGAGGATCGCGGCGACGGCGGCGAGCGCGGCGAGGTCGAGGTCGTGCTGCGCGAGGTAGAGGGCGAGGATGACGGCGGCGAAACCCTTCAGGCAATCGAGTAGCAGGGTGAGGATGCCGAGACCCTTGGCACCGGAACGGGCGACGTTGGTTGCGCCGATGTTGCCGCTGCCGACGGCGCGGATGTCCTGCTTGAGGAACGTCCGCACCAGCAGGTAGCCGAAGGGGATCGAGCCGAGCAGGTAGGCGGTCGGGATGATGAGCAGCCAGAGCTTCATGGTCTGGGTTGAGTGTACCGAAGTGCAGAGGAGAGAGATTAGAGCCTGTGTCATTGCAGGTGGCGACGGAGCATTTCGAGGGCGTGCTGGGTGGACCAGAAGCGGACGCGCTCGCGGTCGCCGGGGAGTTGGAGCTGCTTGACCTGAGTGTCGTCGCCGTCGGAGAGGGCGATGTAGACGAGTCCGATGGGTTTGTTGGCGTCGGGGCCGGAGGTCGGCGAGGCGGGGCCTGCGAGGCCCGTGATGCCAATGCCGAGCGAGCTTCCCGTGACGGCGCGGATGCCTTCGGCGAGGGCGCGAGCGACTTCGGAGCTGATGGCACCGTGGCGTTCGAGGACAGAAGCGGGGACGTTGGCGAACCTGGTCTTGAGCGCGTCGGAGTAGACGACCGCGCCGCCGACGAAGTTGCGCGAGATGTTGGGGACCGCGGTGAGGCGTTCGGCGAGCATTCCGCCGGTGCAGCTTTCGGCGACCGAGAGGGTGAGGTCGCGGACTCCGAGCATGAGCTGGACGACTTCTTCGAGCGATGCGCCTTGCGCGGAGAAGATGTCGTCGCCCATCTCGCGCTCGATGAGTTCGGCGAGCTCGTCGACGCGGGATTGAGCCGCTTGCTGCGTCGATTTGGTGCAGGAGAAGTGGAGTTGGATTTCTCCGGAGCCGGCGAGTATGGTGGTCTCGATGTCGGTGAACTTTTTGTAGATGGGCGCGGTGCGCGCGTCAACCGCGCTTTCCGGAATCAACGCCATGCGCAACATTCTCGTCGCGATGTGGCGCGGCGGTAGGATGGCGGCGAGGCGCGGAAGGCATTGCTCGTCGAAAAGCGGTTTCAGCTCGCCGGGGGGGCCGGGGAGAAGGATGACGATCTTGCGGTGAGGCCGAGGCGATTCCGACGAGTGCAGCGGGCCTGGTACTGCGGTGTCGAGCCACTGGCCCGGGGCGCTGCCGGTGCGGTTGTCGAGCAGGATGGCGCCGTCGAGGACGTCGGCCTGCTTGAGGTTGTGGGGCGGCATGGGAATCTGCCGGGCTGCGAAGCGGGCCTGGAGCGCGGTGAGGACTTCGGGGCTGCGGTGGAGCGCGAGGCCGAGGGC
>JALYTE010000456.1 GCA_030854435.1 Acidobacteriota bacterium
ACGATGGCTGCGGCATGCTGCGCGACGACGCTCTGCTGGCCTTCGAGCGTCATGCGACTTCGAAGCTGCGTTCGTCCGACGATCTACTCTCCATCGCGACGCTGGGCTTTCGCGGCGAGGCGCTGCCGTCAATTGCGTCGGTCGCGCGAGTGAGTCTCGAAACCCGCGCCGAAGAAGACGAAGCGGGCACGGCGATGGAGATCGCAGGCGGAAATCTGCTGCGCGTCGAAGATGCGGGACTGCCCACGGGGACGACCATCGCCGTGCGCGATTTGTTCTTCAATACGCCAGCGCGGCGAAAGTTCCTACGCAGCGAGCAGACCGAACTCGGCCATGTCGCCGCGCTGGTGACGCACTATGCTCTCGCGCATCCGGGTAAGCACTTCGAGCTGCACTCGGCGACGCAAACGCTGTTGACCGCGCCCGCTGTCGCGAACGTCGGCGAGCGGTTGTACCAAATCTTCGGACGCGAAGTTTTCGAGAGCATGATCCCCGTCGCGGCGGAGATCGACTTCTCCCGCGCGGGGCTGCCCGAGCCGCCGCCGTGGAAACGCGAGCAGGACTACGAAGCCCCGGAGCCGGGGTTCGTTCGGCTGTCGGGGTTCATCTCGAAGCCGGAGTTACAGAAGCTCAATCGCAACTCGACGTACATTTTCGCGAATGGCCGCCTGATTCGCGACCGCCTGATTTTGCACGCGTTAAGCGAGGCCTATCGCAACATCATTCCGCCCACCTCGTTTCCCGTGGTGCTGCTATTTCTGGAGTTGCCGCCGCAGGAAGTCGACGTCAACGTACACCCGGCGAAGACCGAAGTGCGCTTCCGGCAGCAGAGTTTCGTGCATGACTTTGTGCGCGACTCGGTGCGCACGGCGCTGATGAACGCCCGCCCCGCGGCGAGTTTCTACACCGCGCTGAACTCCGCACCCAGTGCGGCTGCATCGCTGCTGGTCGATGTCAGCCCGCTGCCCGGCGCGGCGGACGCGCTGCAACAACCGCACGAAACGCTGCCGCAATCCGAAGGCGCAATCGACCCCGGCGACTTCGCCGCATTTGAACTTCGCGAGCGAATGGCCGCGCCCTCAGCGGGAAGACTCGGCTTCGATGGCCCCGGAATGGCCGTCGGCTACGATGACTCCGCCACACAGCCTCCGACGCTCAACTCGCTCGCGACGCTCAAGCCGCTCGGCCAACTGCGCGACTCGTTCATCCTCGCGGTCAACGAAGAGGGTCTCTGGATCGTAGACCAACACGTCGCGCACGAGCGCGTGCTGTTTGAAAAAATCATGCGCGAACGTACTGTGGAGAAAGTCCAACGTCAGAGATTGCTGATGCCTGTGCTGATCGACTTGCTCCCCGAACAGCTGGTGACCTTCGCAGCGATTGCTGAGGAACTCGAACGCAATGGCTTTGAAGCCGAGCCTTTCGGCCCGCGAACGCTCGCCGTCAAAGCCGCTCCCGTCGGCCTCGAAGGCCGCGAATTGGAGCGGATGCTGGAGGAAGTTCTGGCCGTCACCGACCGCGAGCAGCAGACTGAAAACGAAGAAGCCCGTCGCACCCGGATCGCCGCGTCGATCGCCTGTCATGCGGCGATCAAGGTCAATATGCCGCTGGAAGCGTCTAAAATCGACTGGCTGCTCGCGGAATTGGCGAAAACCGAGCATCCGACGAGCTGTCCGCATGGTCGTCCCATCGCATTGCGGTATTCTTTAAAAGACATTCAGCGTGCTTTTCAGCGCATCTAAAAACCAGAGCAAAATTGCTCATTTTAAATCAGAGCAGAAGCGTTCGGTTTTAGATGCCCGGGCCGCGATCGGATGCGTTTGTTCGGCCTCCCTGCGGGGTCTTTGCAGGTCGCCTATTGCGACCGCACAAAAGGGGTTTGTTTGAGCACATCGATAGATTTTTCCGCAGGTCAGCTTGCGGCGGCGCGTTCCACGGCCTGGCATCAGGACGGCAAAGCGCTCGAAACGCTGGACAGTGCGCGCGCCTGGGTCGACCACTACGGCCTGGTGCTCTTTGCCCCGCGCGCACAGCAGTTGGGCGCGCCCGCTCCATCCTTCATCGAAGCCACGCTCGGCATCGCCAATGAAGCGCCCACCGCAGCGCAAAGCGCAACCGCCCGCAGTCTCGCAGCGCGGTTGGTTGCGGAAGGCTCGGCGCTTCCGCTCAACCTGCTGGGTTCCGCAGGCGATACGCCCGACTTTCTCGCTTCGGCAAAAGTTTTCAGCTACGTCTTCACCATGCGTGGCGACAAGGCGTGGAAGCAGCCTCCGTCGTCGATCGAAGGCGCGAAAGTTTCGCCGCTGGCCGTACGCGTCTGGGAAGTCCTCGGCGAAAAGGGAGCGCTGACCGCCGCCGAACTCGTCTCTGAACTTGGCCGCGAAGTCACCAAAGCCGCCATCATGCGTGCGCTCAACGAACTCTGGGCGCAGCTTCGCGTGCTGCCGCAGCACCAGCAGGACGATGCCCCAGCGCTGTGGGAGTTGACCTCGAAACGCTTCGCGAAGGCCATCAAAGCGGGTACCAACGCGGGGCAACCGACGGCGATGTCCGCGCTGCTTTCACTGTACTTGTTGCAAGCGGTCGGAGCGACCGAGGAAGAGGTTGCAGGCTTTCTTTCGCCGCTGACGGCGCGTTCGCGTATACGCGACGTTGTCCACGCGTTGATCGCCGGACGCCAGCTTGAGACCGCCGTTGTCGATGGCAGAATGCTGCTCCACGTCGCAGGCGCTCTGCCGGAGTTTCCAGTCGTTGCAAAGGACGAGAGCGAGGCCGAAGCAACGCCGAAGGCCCCGAAGGTTGGCACAGGCCGCATCGCGCGCTTTACGGGCGGCGCGGACAAGCCGCGTTCCGACTTCAAGGGCAAGCCTGCGTTCGGCGCGGCAACGCGCGAGCGCTCGGCGGGACCGCGCGGTGTACGCCCCGGCGGACCACGTCCGTCGCGGCCCGTCGGAGCGAAGCCCGATAGCGAGCGCCGACCATTCAAGCGCGCGGATGACGCCAAGTCTACGTTCACCAAGCCGTGGGACGAAGACAAGCGTCCGCGCCGGGAAAGTCCCGAGGGCACTCCTCAGCGCGAGCGCAAGAGTTACGGCGACAAGCCTGCCTACGGTCCAAAGAAACCGTTCGGCGAGCGCAAGAGTTTTGGTGTCAAGCCGAGCTTCGGAGATCGCCCTGCGCGTCCTGCTCGCGCGGGAAGCTCCGAAGGATTCACGCCGCGCGAACGTCCGGCCTATCCAAAACGCGACACAGTTGCGCGCAGCTATGAGCGCAAGCCATTCACGGAGCGGAAGCCGTTCACGCCGCGTGAGGGTGGAGACGCCAGCCCGCGCCGCAGCTTCGACAAACCCCGTAGCTTCGACAAGCCGCGTACTTACGGCGCCAAGCCCGGGGGCTTCTCGAAATTCAGCAAGCCCGACGGCGACCGCAAACCTTTCCGCAAGCGCGAAGACGTCGAGCGTTCCGGCGCACCGCGCAGCGTCTCCAAACCGTCTTTCGACCGTCCGTCACGGCCTCGTTCCGGCGGAGACAGCAGATCCGCATCCGACCGTCCAGCTCGTTCCCGCAGCTTCGACGCAAAGCCTGCTTATGGCTCGAAACCCTCGTTCGGCTCCAAACCCTCGTTCGGCTCCAAGCCCTCGTTCGGCTCCAAGCCCGGATTCGGCTCGAAGCCCCGCTCCGCCGCGGGCGCACGTTCGGCGTTCGGAGCAAGCAAATCCGCGACCAGCTTTGGCGCGCGTCCTGCGTCAAAGTCCGGAAAGTTTGGATCCAGACCCGGTGCCAAACCCGGCGGCAAGTTCGGCTCCCAGCCTGCGCGTCCTTATGCCAAGAAAACGGACGGCATTGCTCCCACCCGGCGCAAGCGCGACGCGGAGGAGTAGGTGTCCTCCCGCACAACATCCGAAGCCTCGACCGCTGAAACCGTGAACACGCCTGCGCGGCTGCGACCCGTCATCGCCATCGACGGCCCTGCGGGCGCGGGCAAAAGCACTCTCGCGGCGCATCTCGCGCGTCGCTTCGGCTTTCTCAATCTTGAGACCGGAGCGATGTACCGCGCCCTCGCGCTCAAGGCCATCGAACACGACCTCGCGTTCGACGACGAAGACGCGCTGCTGGCGCTCGCCCAGCACACGCGCATTTCGCTCAAGCCAGAACTGGAGGGCAACCGCGTTCTGCTCGACGGCGTGGACGTCTCCCGCCGTGTGCGCGAGAAGGACGTGACGGCCGCAGCGTCGCTGGTGTCCGTCCATCCTCACCTCCGCGCATGGATGGTGACCGAGCAACGCAAGCTGGGCGAGCGCGGCGGCGTGGTCATGGAAGGCCGCGACATCGGCACGGCGGTATTCCCCGACGCTGAAGTAAAAATCTTTCTCGATGCCGCGCCCGAAGTGCGCGGCAATCGCCGTTATCGCCAAAGCGCGCCGACGGAAGTGCCGATTACGGAAGAGGCCGTCATCCGCGAGATGCAGGAGCGCGACGCGCGCGACCGCAACCGCGCCGAATCGCCTCTGCGACCGGCGGAGGACGCGGTCATCCTCGACTCAACCGCGATGACCCTCGATCAAGTGCTTGCCGCTGCGGAAGAAATCGTTCGCACGCATCTGGCCGTTAATTTGCACCAAATTTAGTGCATCAAAATTGGCGAACAAATTTAAGTGGAAAACTTGCGAGTCGTGCTAACATTTCCCCATCGTTTGAAACAAGTTGGTTTTCTGCAAAGTTCCACCGCTGAAGCCCCGATTTGGATCCAGCGTCAAAGTCAATCACAAGGATTTTAAAAGATATGGAACAGGGAACAGTGAAGTGGTTCAACGACGCCAAGGGTTTTGGCTTCATCAGCCGGCAAAACGGGGAAGATGTTTTCGTGCATTATTCGGCGATCAACTCGAACGGTTTCAAGAGCCTGCAAGAGGGCCAGGCCGTTCAGTTCAACGTCGTCAAGGGACCCAAGGGTTGGCAAGCTTCCGACGTTCAACCTCTGTAAACCGCGAATTGGCCCATCAGGGCCTTTAGCTCATCAGCACGAAGGTCCGATCTGGTTTTGAATGACAAGGGACAGTTGCGGCTGTCCTCTTGTCTATTGCGGGGGCTTCGGAGAGCTGATCGGGGCGGGTTCCGGTTCGACGACCGGTTTACCATCCTCTCCAATGACCTGGGATCCCGGCAGCAGGGTCACGCTCGTCCGCATCCTGCGGTAATCCGAAAAAGTAACGTGCGCATTGCCATCGAAGCCCTTGAAGATAAGGATTCGTCCATCGACATGCGCGTTCACGCTCTTTGTGAACCAGATCTCGCCGTTCACTCTCGTTGCCTCAATCTCAAAATGGCTGCCCTGCTTGATGTTGACCAGCAGACCGCCCATTAGCTTGAAGTTCTCTCGCAGTGTTCCGGTCATGCGCACGATGGCGGCGTCCTTCTCGTCGAGCGCCAGCGTGCCAGTCAGCTTCTTCATCACTTCTTCCGCAGGCCCGTCTGCCTTCGCCTTGGAGTTTCCCGTGTAGTCGAACAGGATCGTCGATCTTCCATCGACGATTTCTCTGCGAGGTGCCCCGACGGTCGCCAACTTCAATAGTGAAGAAGCGTGCAGGGTGATTCCATCGTCCCGTGACTTGTGCTTGTTCGCTTTGATCTCGGAGACGAGTTTGTCGACCCGCCCCTGCTCTTTCTTCTGGTCCGCGTCGGGGAGTGGTTTTCCATCGCGAGATGTGTGCTGTCGGATTTCGACGTTATTGACGTAGAAGACCTGGAACTCGTCGGTGTGAGTGCCTTTCTTGTTGCCCTTGGAGTCGAAGTCGTCGGCGACCACCGTTTCCTTGCAGATGTAGTTTTTGCGCAACTCGGCCATGGCATCCGCGTTCTCCTTGGCGCGCGCAATAAGGCTGGCAAGGTCGGGCAGCCTCCCCTCCGCCGGTTGCGCTTTCTCTCCGGTCGCGACGGCGGGGTGAGCGATGTTCGGAGCAGACAAAGGTTGCTGGGCCGCGCTCGTGAGAACAGCTATGGAACAGGATAAAGAAAAAACCTGGAGGCGAAAGCGCAAACGCATACTCTCCACTATGCCACGCACGTCGCGGATTCAGATTTTGGGCCAGCCGCGGAGACTGATTTGACCGCCTGCCGTTGCTCTAAACTGGACTCATCACGCGTGTGAGGAGAGCAGCACTGTCCGTCCAGCCAACCACAGGGGCCGAAACGCCAACGCTGCCGCTTGCGACAGCAACCAGCGGGTTCACGCCGCTGCGCGTCCCTCTGTTCCGCGATCGCTGGATAGCGTCCACCGTTTCAAGCCTCGGCACATGGATGCAGGACACCGCCGGCACATGGCTGATGGCGGTGCTGACCAGTTCGCCGCTTCTGATCGCGCTGATGCAAACCGCAGCCAGCCTTCCGGTGCTTTTTCTCGGTTTGCTCGCGGGCGCGACAGCGGACATATACGAGCGTCGCCGCCTGCTGATCTTCTGGCAATCGTGGATGCTGGTCTCGGTCGCGGTGCTCGCGGGGCTGACGTTCATGGGCGTGGTCTCGCCGGTGACGCTGCTACTGTTCACGTTCCTGCTCAACATCGGCTCCGCTATGAACAATCCCGCGTGGCAGGCGATCGTTCCGGAACTCGTGCCGCGCGAGGAAATCCCCAACGCCGTCACGCTCAATGCGGTCAGCAACAACATCGCGCGCGCGGTAGGCCCCGCGCTCGGCGGCCTGATGATCGCGGCGTTCATGCATGCGGACACGGGCGCGGGCTGGGTGTTCGCGCTCAACTCAGCGTCGTTCGCCGGCGTGATCTGGATACTGTGGAAGTGGAAGCGCACGCCGCTGTTCAAGAGCGCGCTGCCCGCCGAGCGCATCTACGGCTCGGTGCGGTCCGGGCTGCGCTATCTGCGTTACGCGCCATCGTTGCAGGCGCCGCTGCAGCGCGCGTTCATCTTCACATTTTTTGTGAGCGCGGTGTGGTCGCTGCTCGCCGTCGTTGCGCGGCAGGATTTACATCAAGGCGCGCTGGGGTACGGCATTCTGAACGGCAGCCTGGGGGTCGGCTCGATCATCGGCGCCACCACGTTGCATCGCATCCGCGGCCGCATCTCCGCCGACACGCTGCTCGCCGGAGCCTCGCTCTACTATGTCGTTGCGCTGCTGGTGCTGGCGTTCGTGAAAGTTCCTGCGCTCGTTATCCTGTCGCTGCTGATCGCAGGTTTCTGCTGGACGTGCAGCATGTCCATACTCAACGTTGCGGTACAACTTTCCGTGCCCAACTGGGTGCAGGCCCGCGCGCTCGGCGCGTACCTGATGACGTTTCAGGGCGGCCTGGCGCTGGGCAGCGTGGTTTGGGGAGCGATCGCACAGCGCGCATCCACGAAAGTTTCGCTCATCTGCGCGGCGATTGGACTGTTGGCGACGCTGCCGATTTCTCTGCGCGCGCACATCGCACAGGGCGAAGGTCCCGACCTTCGGCCCTATCGATGGAAGCGTCCCCTGCCCGAGCTTGCGATGCCGCCCGACCCCGAGGACGGCCCCGTCCGCATCTCGATCGACTACCGGATTCCGCCCGAAAATTATGTGGCCTTCACGCATGCCGTCCACGAACTTGAAGGAGTGCGCCTACGCGGCGGCGCGATTCGGTGGGGCATCTATCGCGATGCCGCCGACCCGCAACACCTGAACGAAACCTTCGTGATGGAAAGCTGGCTCGACTACCTGCGCTCCCGTGAGCGCATGACCGCCGCTGATCAGGCCATCCGCGAGCGCGTCTGGGCGCTCCACGTCGATTCGCGACCGCCGCAAGGCTCGCATCAGATATTCGTGCGCGAAATCACGCCGAACCTACCTCCCCCTCCCCCTAAATTTCTCGCAAAGTCCAGATAACATTGGGCTTAGCCCCGGACTTCAAAGGCAAAGTACTGATAATAAATCACTTGTTATAAAGTGCGGATTACATTGGACTTATGGGTTAAATACAACGGCCCGGCGGCGTGCCGGGCTTATTTTTTTTTGCTCATTTCTGGCTCTATCATAAACGGTCTGTCAAGCGAGTGAACCCCATTTTGAGGCTCAGAGAGGGATGTGCTTGTTGGACCGGTTTCAGTTTTCAGTGCGCTCTACACTCTGTCCTCTGTTCTACGCCCCGTGCCCCAACGCAATATCGATCAGGGTCTTCTCTTCCATTTCATGTGCCTTGGCCGAGCCGGTCGCCGGGCTCGCGCTGGCCGTGCGCTTGACGCTCAACAGCGCTCGTTGCCCCACCATCTGTTTCATCCTCGGAAGCACGAACGATAGCGCGCCCATGTTGGCGGGCTCTTCCTGCACCCAGACGACTTCGTGTGCGTTGGGATGCTGGTCGAGAGCGGCTTGCAACTCCGCCTCCGGCCACGGATAAAGTTGATCGACGAAGATGATTCCCACGCTCATGTCGGGTTGTCCATTGGAGCGTCGCTTCGCCCGTTCGACGCGCAGAAGATGCCCGATTTTTCCGGTGCAAACCAGCAGCCGTCGCGGGTCCTTTACGTCGTTGTCCGGCAACACATTCAAAAATTCATCGCGCGTAAAATCCACCAGCGGCGACATCGCATCTGGATGCCGCAGCATCGACTTGGGCGTAAACACGATCAGCGGTTTGCGCCACTTGCGCATCGCCTGCCGCCGTAACAGATGAAAATACTGCGCGGCGGTCGACGGCTGTGCAATCACCATATTGTCCTGCGCGGCGAGCTGCAGATAGCGCTCGATGCGCGCGCTGGAGTGCTCCGGCCCCTGCCCCTCGTACCCATGCGGAAGCAGCATCACGAGGCCCGACAGCAGACCCCACTTGGCTTCGCCCGCCGCAATGAACTGGTCGATGATGATCTGCGCGCCATTCGCGAAGTCACCAAACTGCGCTTCCCATAGCACCAACGCCTCGGGAAAGTCGCGCGAGTAGCCGTACTCGAAGCCGAGACAGGCGGCCTCCGACAGCAGCGAATTGTAAACCTGCCAACGCGCCTGCCCCGGCGCAATCGCCGACAGCGGCGAAAAATGTTGCTCCGTTTCAATGTCGATCAGCACCGAATGCCGCTGGTTGAACGTGCCGCGTTGCGTGTCCTGCCCGGTCAACCGCACCGGCGTTCCCGCCTTCAACAGCGACGCATACGCCAGCAACTCCGCGCTGCCGTAGTCGAACGGCTTGCGGCCTTCGCCCATCTCCCGGCGTGGGTCGAGCACGGTCTTCTTCACCTTCGGATGCAGATGAAATCCTTCCGGCGCTTGTGTAATCGCGCGCATCAGGACGGGAATCTCCGCCGCGTCGAGGCCCGTGCGCGGATTGTCGTCGGCTTGCAACACGCCACCGCGATAGCCGTCCCAGTACTCCGGCATGGCGTGCATCTTGGGCTTGTGCTCGGCCCGGGTGGCTTCTTTCTGGTCTTCGAAAAACTCTTGCTGCGCTGCGGCGATCTCCGCCTTCGCGTCGACGCCGAGCCGATTCGCGTAAATCTCCGAAAGCGTCGGATGGTTCTTGATGATCGCGTAGCGGCGCGGCGATGTGACCGTCGGGTCGTCCACTTCGGAGTGGCCGTGGCGTCGATAGCCAATCAAATCGACGACGACGTCGGACGCAAATGTGTGGCGATACTCCACTGCCAGCGCGGCGATACGCACCACCGCTTCGGGGTCTTCCGCGTTGACGTGGAAGATCGGAATCGGTAGCCGCTTGGCGAGGTCGCTCGAAAATCGCGACGAGTTCGACTCCTCCGGCGTCGCCGTAAAGCCGAGCAGATTGTTGGTGATGATTTGCAGCGTTCCGCCGACGTTGTAGCCGTGCAGCGACGCGAGGTTGAGCGTCTCCGCCCAGATGCCCTGGCCCGCGAACGCCGCGTCGCCGTGGATAATCACGGGCAGCACTTCATTGCGGCCCTTCTTGCCCAGCCGTTCCTGCCATGCGCGCGCGCGCCCCATCACCACCGGATCGACCGCTTCGAGATGGCTCGGATTGGACGCCA
>JALYTE010000463.1 GCA_030854435.1 Acidobacteriota bacterium
GGCCGAGGATCAGCATCAGCGCACCCTGGCCGAGCAGCCATTTGCTCATGCGGTGCTCGGCGGTTTCGAGCGTGGCGGCGAGGCGCTCGCGCGTTTTGGGGCGGAAAAAGGCCAGCAGGTAGGCGTAAGCGTGTTCGCCTTCGAGCATGAAATAAATGCACAGGAAGACCGAGGCCAGGATGTCGAAGAGCAGCTCCGCCCACTTCGGTAACGATGCGAGCAGGAAGGCCGCAGTGGAACCGACGGCGCTTTGGGCCTTCTCGGACAGCGCGTCGAGGCCGAACTTGTCGGCCATGGGGAGATGTTTGATCCGCGCCACGACCAACGGGATCCGCTCCGGTAAATCGACGCTGAATTGGCGCAGGTCGTGCATGATCGGGGGCAGGCCGCGGACCAGAAAGAGCGTGATGGCGAGCGCGACCATAATCAGCAGCAAGGCGATCGCGAGTGGGCGCGGTGGGCTCCAGCTACGGATTTTCAAGGTCGTGATGCGGTGGACGACCGGCATCAGGACGACCGCGAACAGCGCGCTGACATAGACGATTTCGAGCACGCGCAGCAGCTTCCACGCGATGCCGAGCATGATGAGGACCGCGATGGTGAACAGGATGTGGCGGCGCACGGCGCGGCGCTGCTCGGGAGTCTCGGCGGCGTTCGCTTCTGCGGATGGACGCGCGTGGGTCAGTGGGACTCCTCTTTCGTGCTTCTTCGGCTGCAAGGCGCTGCTGGGGTTCGATGCAAGACGCGCCGAGCGTGGTGTCCAGAATATCCGAAGGCTACGCTCGCGCAGCTTTTGCGGCAACTGCCGTGAGCAAGGCCGCTACCGTACCTTCGGGCGTGAGGTCGCCGGTTTCGAGGCTGATGTGCGCGAGGCGGCGGTAGATGGGCTGGCGGGCGATGAACTTCGATTCGGCGGCGATGGGGTCGGCGAAGTTGGGGCGGAAGGTTGACCCGGGGCTGGCGGCTAGTACGTCTTGTGCGGCACAGCGCTGGGCGAGCGTGACCAACGGCGCGGTGAGGTAGACGACGGTGGTGGCGGGGGTTTGTTCGAGAAGCAAACGGTTGGCCAGGGTTTCGGGTGCGCCGCCGCCGAGAGCTATGACGGCGTGGGTGCAGCCCAGGGCGGCGGCGAGGGCGGCGGTCTCTTCCTTGCGGAACGCGGCTTCGCCCTTTTCGGCGAACATTTGCGGGACGTTGAGGCCGGTGCGGCGCTCGATTTCAGAGTCGAGGTCGATGAACGACCACCCGAGTTCGGCGGCGAGCAAGACTCCGACGGTCGATTTGCCCGAACCCATGAAGCCGGTGAGCACGATGCGCTCGGGAGTGCGAGGGGTGCGGAGTGGGAGCATGGTGGCGGTCGGTGCGACGTGAGGCGCTGTGGTCATTGTCTTCTCCTGTGGGCGGTTCGCGCAAAACAAAACCGCAGCCCTTTGGAAGGCTGCGGCTCGGTGGATTTCGTTCGTTGTCTCTTGAGTTTAGAGAAGCACGCACGTCCGCCGAGCCGCCGGATAATACCAGTAGCTGCTAAATCGCGCGGAGATGCGGTGCGTGGTCATCGTGTCGATTAGAGTATCGCGCGCGCGTTCAAAGTGCAAGCTCGCAGTCGGAACGTTTGCCCTACTCGACTGCGCCATTGGGCTCAGCCAGCGAGTTGGCATCGTCCTTGAGTTTGCTGGCGATGTTGCTCCAGACGGCGTCGGAGGGCTCTTGCGGCGGGCCGAAGAGGCTGGCGGCGTGTTCGGCGATGGTTTCGAGGTCGCTCACGAGGGCCGCGCAGTCGGGGTTGGAGCGGAGGAAGTTCGCGAAGCGCGGATCCTTGCTGATCTTGCCGTGACCGGTGACGAAGAGGTCGGGAAGTCGCGCCTCGAACTCGGCGACGGTCATGTTGTCGTAATTTTCTTGGCCGTTGTACTGGCTGCTTGGACTAGACATTGGCAGCCTCCCTTCCGGACGCAAGTGGAGCCACTGGCTGAGGATTGCGAAGCAGTTCGCGGAGTTTTAGGCGGGCCTTATGAAGTTGCGATTTGCTGTTGCCAGTGGAGCACTCCAGCATGGTTGCGATTTCGTTGTGCTCGAAACCTTCGACATCGTGCAACACGAAGACCATGCGGTAGCCCGGCGGCAATTCCGACACGGCGCGTTCGAGGGTGACGCGATCGACCGACCCGGCAAGGTTCGTGTCCCGCGAGCCGAAGTCGCGCTTGGGGGCGTCTTCCTCAGAGGGATTAATGGTCTCTTCGAGCGAGACCAGGTTGAGGCCCTTTTTGCGCAGGTGCATGAGCACGAGATTGACCGTCAGGCGGTGCAGCCAGGTGGAGAAAGCGCTCTCGCCGCGGAAGCTGCCGAGCTTGCGAAAGAGGTGCAGGAAGGCTTCCTGGGTCATGTCTTCGGCTTCGGAGACGTTGCCCAACATGCGCAGGCAGAGCGTGTAAACGCGGCGCTTATGCAGCGCATAAAGCTTTGAAAAGGCGTCGGGATCGCCGTTTTTGGCGCGCTCAATGGCTTCCGCTTCGCCGGCAATCGGGGGGTTCCGCTTGAACAAGCCGGGATTCGGTTTCGTCTGCATGCCTGGTGCGCCTTCTAAAGTCATTGAGCCCATGTCCGGTCCTTGTGCTGGAGTCGTCGCCGGAAGTTCGCTGACTTTAGCCTACCGCAAAGCACAGCTTTCCGCTTTCATCTGAAGTGATACAGATTTGACGTCAGTTCCATTCAGATTGCGATGACCGAGTGAGGGTTGTATGTGCGAACTGGGGTTGACGATCTCTATATTGCGGCTGGACTGGGATTTAACGCGTTTGAGTTGAGAGTTTTGAGCGTGGCGCATCCGGATTCGATAACCTCCGGTAATGAATTGGCATCTGTAAAACTGTAAAATAAACCCAGGCGGGCACGACATGTTAGAGGCGGCTTCCGGGCACCGATAGTGATTTCAGCCAAAATCTTCGATGAGGGCCGTGGGCGGAGCGAGTTTGGCAATTTTGAGTCGACAAGCGAGTAGCGAGGGCAAGCAGTCTTTCGGGGCTTGCGTTGCGGCTGCGCGGATTGCGTTTGTGGTGTCGTTGGGCCTCGGGTTGCCGCTGGGCTTCGGGTTGCCGATGGTCGTTGCGGCGCAGGCGAATCCGCCGAGCGTTTCAACGCCGCAAGCCGTGCCGCAGTCTGCCGCGCCGGGGTCGAAGGGGGCCACTGAATCCGGCCAACTGCTCGATGTGCGTCCGGCGTTGGCGACCAGCGTATGGGCCAAGCGCGGGGAGCATGTGACGGAAATCCGGTTCGAGGGCGTGACGTTCGAAAAGGACGATGTGTTGCCGGGGGAATTGACGCAGAAGGCGGGGGCGGCGCTCGATCCGGACAAGGTGCGCGCCGACCTGCGCCGCTTGTTTGCCAGCGGGCGGTATCGCGACATCAGCGTGCGCAGCGAGGCAGCGAGCGGCGGGATCGCGCTGGTGTATGCGGGCGTGCCGCGCTACTACATCGGGCGGGTGCAGATTGAGGGCGTCAAGAGCGAGCGGCTGTCGTCGTTACTGGAGTTTGCGACCAGGCTGGATCCCGGCACGGCGTACACCGAGGCGCTGGTTCCGGCGTCCGTGACGGGCGTCAAGGAATCGCTGGCGCGCAACGGCTACTACCAACCGAAGGTCGAAGTCGCGACAAAGAAGGACGACGTGGGCGACCAGATCAACTTCGATTTCAAGGTGGACATCGGGCCGCAAGCGCGCGTTGGAGAAGTCGCGATCGAGGGCCAGGACGTTGGGTTTACGCCCGAGGAGTTTCGCAAGAAGGCGAAGCTCAATTGCGGCTTTCTGGCCCGGTTGTTTTCGCACGGTTGCCGCCCGAAGGTGACGCGGGAGACGACATCGACGGCGCTCAGCAGCCTGCGCACCCAGTACCAGAAGAAGGACCGGCTGGAAGCGACGGTGAGCGTTCAAAAGGAGACTTACAGCCCGCCGCGCAAGCAGCTCGATTATGATTTTGCCGCCAACCAGGGGCCAGTAGTGAAGGTCGTCGTAAAGGGCGCGAAGCTGTCGAAGTCGCGGCTGCATTTGCTGGTGCCGGTGTTTGAAGAGGGAGCGGTGGACAACGACCTGATCAACGAGGGGGCCTACAACATCCGCGACTACCTACAGCAGAAGGGCTACTTCGATGTGACGGACTCGGTCCAGATTGTTGGCGAGAAGACGCAGAACGTGACCGTTCAATACACGGTCGATGAGGGCAACAAGCACAAGGTGCTGGCGGTTGAAATCAAGGGCAACAAATACTTCGACACGAACACGATCGCGGAGCGGTTGAGCACCAAGAAGGCCGACCTCTATATACGTTCCGGGCGTTACAGCCAGGAGTTGGTGAAGTCCGATGCGGACGCGATCAAGGCGCTGTATCGCGCCAACGGCTTCAGCAAGGCGAAGGTGACGCCGACGGCGAAGGATGAGGACCAGGACCGCAATGGAAAGGACTTGAAGGTCGCGCAGATTGCGGTCACGTTCACCATCGTCGAAGGGCCGCAACAGAAGTTTGGATCGGTGGAGTTGACGGGGGTCGATCCCTCACGGCTGGCTACGGTGAAGGGCCTTTTGCAGAGCGAGGAAGACCAGCCGTTTTCGCTGTTGACGCTTTCGGGCGACCGCGATTCGGTGCTGTCGTACTACGTTTCGCATGGGTTCGACCAGGCGCGCGTGGAGATCAAGCAGGACGTCGAAAACGAAGACAAAACGGCGACCGACGTGCAGTTGAATGTGACGGAAGGACAGCAGGTGTTCATCGACCGGATACTGCTCTCGGGCATCAAGTACACCCGGCCGTCGTTGGTGCAGGGCCAACTCACGGTGCAGGCGGGCGAGCCGCTGGACCAGGCAGCGCTGCTCCAAACGCAGCGAAATCTTTATAACCTTGCGCTGTTCAACGAGGTTAACGTGGCGGCGCAGAATCCCACCGGCGAAGCTCCGCAGAAGAACGTTCTGGTGCAGGTGACCGAAGCCAAGCGCTGGGACGTGACGTATGGCTTCGGCTTCGAGGCGCAAACGGGGACGCCGGCCCAGGTGCCGGGGACGCGGCGGGGCGGAACGGCGGCGCAGAATGGCCGCGCCGGAGTGAGTCCGCGCGTGACCGGAGACGTTTCGCGCATCAATTTGTTCGGCACTGATAAATCTCTGACGCTGCATGCTTCCTATGGCTTGCTGGAGCGCGTGGCGACGCTCAGCTTCAACAACCCTCGGCTGCTGAACCATCCAAATTTGACGCTGACGATTTCCGGCGGATATTCCAATGTGCAGGACATTACGACGTTCGCTTCATCGACGCTACAGGGCGACGCGCGCGTGACGCAGAAGGTGCGCAAGACGGACACGTTCATCTACGACTTCCAGTACCGCCGGGTGGAGGTCGACCCGAACAGCCTGGAGATTGCGCAGAACCTGATTCCGCTATTGTCGGAGCCGGTGCGCGTGGGCGGGCCGGGGATTACATGGTTCCACGACACACGCAGCCCGAGTCCGCTGGACGCGGGCAAGGGCCGCTACTTTTCGGTGCAGGAGTTTATCGCGTCGTCGAAGTTCGGCTCGCAGACCGACTTCAATCGCGTCGATCTGTCGCAGTCGACTTATTACACGTTCGGCAAGAAGAAGTACGTTTTCGCACGCAATACGCGCGTGGGATTTGAAAACAATTTCGGGGCGAACCCCAACATCGCCAATCAAAACTGCGCGGGCATTTTTTTGCAGACGAACGCGACGTGCAACGCGGTGCCTTTGCCGGAGCGGCTATATGCGGGCGGTGGCGCGTCGCATCGCGGATTCCCCATCAACGGCGCGGGGCCGCGCGATTTGACGACTGGGTTTCCGGTGGGCGGGTCGGGCGCGGTGGTTAATACGTTCGAGTTGCGGCTGCCGCCACCGACGCTGCCGATCGTCGGCGACAACGTTTCGTTCGTAATTTTTCACGATATGGGAAACGTGTTTCAACACCCCGGCGATATGTTTAAGAGCATCAAGAACTTTCGTCAGCCGAATGAAGCGACTTGCAGAAACGTCGCGATCCCGCCGGGAACTCCGGGCAACACGCCCGCCGATCGGCAGAACAACGCGGTGGGCACATGCAACTTCAACTACTACTCGCACGCCCTCGGGCTGGGCGCGAGATACAAGACTCCGGTGGGGCCGATTCGCGTGGACTTCAGCTACAACCTCAATCCGCCTGTGTATCCGGTGTTTCAGGACTTCAACAACGATCCTCCGCATGTGGGCCAGGGCAATCACTTCAACTTCTTTTTCAGCATTGGGCAGAGTTTCTAGCGCATGAATAGTCGTATGCATTTCGTTGGCGCAATTTGCCGCAGTTTGGCGGTGGTTGCGGCTTTGTGCGCCGGGTGGGAGCAGTGCGCGGCGCAGGCGGCCGCAACGAAAGCGTCGGTGCCGCAGGCGACTGCGCCCGCGCCTGCCGCGCCGAAGATGCCACAAGCCGGGGGAGAGGAGATCGACCGCGTGGTGGCCATCGTCAACGGCGATTTGATTCTCGACAGCGATGTGGATGAGGAGCGGCGCTTCACGGCCTTCCAGGCATACCGCGATACCAGCGGGGATTTTTCGCGCGACAATGCGATCGAGCGGCTCATCAATCGCGACTTGATTGTGCAACAGGACAAGCTGCGCGCCGAGGAGCCGATTTCGGATGCGGACGTGGAGAAGGAACTCGACAGTCTGCGCAAGTCAATTCCGGAGTGCAAAAATGTGTGCGAGACCGAAGCTGGCTGGCAGAGTTTTCTGGCGGCGCATGGATTTACCGAAGCGACCCTGATGGCGCATTGGCGGGTGCGGATGGAAGCGCTGCGGTTTATCGAGGAGCGCTTCCGCATGGGCATCAGAATCCCGGCCGCCGACATCAAGAGCTACTACGAGAAGACGTTGCTGCCGCAGTACGCGCGCCAGCACGCGACGCCGCCGAAGTTGGAGGCGATCTCCGAGCGCATTCAGGAAGTGTTGTTGCAGCAGCAGGTGTCGAACCTGTTGGGCGACTGGTTGAAGAGTCTGCGCGCGCAGGGCAGCGTGGTCGTGCTGAAACAGGGTGAGGTGGCACCGTGAGCGTTTCTCCCGAGCCTGTTGTTGCGAAGCCCGGCCGTGGCCGCGCGTGGCGAATTGTTGCGTGGACTGTAGGGTCGCTGTTTGTGCTGCTGCTGATCGTGCTGTTGGGCGGTTGGTACTACACGACGACTGCGGATTTTCAGCGTCGTGTGGGCAGCGAGGTCGTCAGCGTGCTGGAAGACACGACTGGCGGCAAGGTCGAGCTGCAACATATCTCGTTCAGCCTGCTGCATCTCGCCATCGAAGCCGATGGGCTGGTAATTCACGGCACTGAAGGGCCGAATGAAGCGCCCTATATTTCGGTCGCTAAGATTTTCGTCCGGCTGAAGATCAACACGTTTCTTTCGCACGCGGCGGGCAATGGCGCGCGGTCGAGGATTGGCTTAACGTATCTGCGGGCGGAGCAGCCGCATGTGCATCTGATCGTCGATAAGGACGGCAAGACCAATCAACCTGTGCCGAAGAAACCAGGTTCAAGCACCGAGCCAATTCAGGATTCGCTGCTCGACCTACGGGCGGGGAAAGTAGAACTCTCCAATGGTCTGGCAGTGATCAATAATCGCGCGATCCCGTTCGATATTGCGGCCAACAATATGCGGGTTGAGGTGCATTACATTTCGTCCGTCGACCATTACAGTGCGACGGTCGAGGTCGACGATCTACGAACGAAGATGCAGACGCAGCCCGAGGTGCGGTCGCATCTGCGTCTGACGGCGGAGGTGGGGCGCGATACAGCGGAGTTGAAGAGCTTCGACTTCACGACCGGCGCGTCGACGAAGGTGACTGCGACGGCGCTGGTCAATCACTTTGCGAAACCGGAGTGGCAGGCTTCGATCGATGGCTCACTGGCGTTGAAGCAGGTCGGGTTTTTGGCGGGGGTGGACGGGTTGACGGCGGGGACGCTGGACCTGAACATTCGCGGGCGCAATTGCGAAGTCACGCCGGTGGCGGCGCAAAAGCAGCCGCGATTTTTCAGGCGGCGGCGACCAAAGACGCCAGCGGCGACCAAGATGCTGCCGCCAGACCCTGAATGCAAGGCAGGTTATTTGATGGTTGGTGCCATGAAAGTTCGCGGCGTCGGGTATGTGGACCAGTATGTGCGGCTGCACGATGTGAACGCCAGCGCTCAACTGCACATCACGCCGACGGAGTTGTTGTTTACCGCGCTCGCGGGCTACCTGCCCGGGGGCGGCAGCGCGGAAGGCGTTCTGCGGATTTCCAACTGGTTGGGCGAAGTGGCGGCGAGCGCGCCCGCGGCTTCGGCCACCGCCGTGGCCGCGGCCAGGACGGCCAACAATGTGGCAAAAAGCGCGGGCGCGAAACCGGTGGTGAAGAACATGAACATGTCTCCGGTGGGGTCGGCGCTCGCGACCCTGACGGTGAACGTGAATAAGATTCCGCTGCGCACGATTTTGGACATTGCGGCGACTCCTGGGTTCGGCGATCTGGGACTCGATACGTCGATCACCGGGCCGGTGAAGGTGAACTGGGGTGGCCCCGCGAAAGACATCGCGGACACGGTGCAGATTGATGCGAACCTTGAACTGTCGCCGACCGGCGTGGTGCGGGCAAAGGCGCGCAATAACGTTCCCGTGCGCGGCCAGGTGCTGGCGCACTACGACGGTGCTCGCGAGGTGGTACACCTTGCGCGCGTGACCGTCGAGACGCCGGCGACGACGCTCAACGCGAGCGGCGTGCTGGGCGTAAACAAAGGCGACCCGCTGACCTCGCTGAGCGCCAATTTGCAGGCGCGCGATATCGGCGAGTTCGACCAGCTTTTGCAAACGCTCGGCTTTGAGGCGAACGGCAAGAAAGGAAGCGCCGCGGTTCCGGTGGTTTTACATGGAACGCTGGCGTTCAATGGCACCGCCGCGGGGCCGATTCGAGACCTCGACGTGAAGGGCCATCTGCTCGCCGACAATATCGAAGTCAAGCTGGGCACCGTGACGGATACGCTGATCGATTCGGTCGTCGCCGATGCGGAGTATTCTCCGAGCGCCGGCGTGGCGGTGGCGTCGTCGACAATCAAACGCAACACGGCGGTATTGAATCTGACGGGAACGGTGCGGCCGCGGCGCGTGGTTTCGCGGCGTGGCGTCGCGTCGTTTGCGTGGGACGACAGCCTGGCGCTCGACGCCTCGGTGAGGCTTGCCAATGCGCAGGTCACGGACCTGCTCCAACTCAGCGGGCAGCAGAACAAGGTGAAGTTGACGGGCGTTGCGAACATCAACGCGCATGTTGCCGGGACGCTCAACAATCTGAATGGCAGCGGCAATGTGACGCTGGCGAATGGAGTCGCTTACGGCGAGGGCTATCAAACGATTTCGGTCGATGCGACGGCGCAGGGGCAGCAGATCAACGCTTCGCGCGTCCTGATCGCGGCGCATGGAATGCAGGTGACCGGCAACGGCGCGTACAACCTCTCGAACCGCCACATTGTCGCGCATGTCGAGGGCAACAATCTGCAGCTTTCAAAGCTGGATTCGGTGCGACGAGCGCTTCCCAATGCCGACGGGGTTGTGACGCTGAACGCCGACGCGAATGGAACGCTAGACGAGCCCAATCTGCGCGCGAAGTTCAGCGTCGCGAAAATTGTGGTGCAGGGCAAGCCGCTGGGCGACCTCGTCGCGACGGCGAACTCGACCGGCTCGACTGTTTTCTACGACACGCATTCGACGCTGGTTGGAGCGCAAGTGAACGCCAACGGCCAGACGTCGCTGAAGGGCAACTTCGAGACGCAGGCGAAGCTGACGCTGGCGGGATTCGATGTGGCGAAAGCGATCACATTGTTTGCGCCGGGCAGCGTGAAGGCGAGTTCGTCGATCGGCGGAACGATCACGGTGAGCGGGCCGGCTGCGACACCGCAGTCGCTCACCGGCGCGGCGGAGTTCAACGTCTTCGATGTGAAGCTCGAGGGCGTGGAGTTGCGGGCCGCGGAACCGCTGCGGGCAAGCCTGCGTGGCGGCCTCGTGACCGTCGACCGGTTGCACATCACGGGCCAGGACACGGACTTGAATGTTGGCGGCACGGCGAGGGTGTTTGGGGACGCAAATCCCAATGGCGGGCCCGTCAATCTGAATGCGAATGGCAGCGTCAGCATGGCGCTCGCGCACACGTTCGACCCCGACTTGATTGCGTCCGGCAAGGTGACGTTCAAGGTCGCGGTCGAGGGTCGCGTGAAACAGCCGCAGCTTGCCGGCAATGTGCAGATGGTGCATGTGAACCTGGCGGTCGACGGCGTTCCCAACGGGCTGACCGACTTGAATGGAACGCTGTCGTTCAACCAGAACCGCCTGGATGTGAAGGACCTTGTCGCGACCACGGGCGGCGGAAAACTGAGGATTGGCGGGTCGCTGAGTTATCAGCAGAAAGGCATTTTCGCGGACCTGACCGCGACCGGCGACGTGGTGCGCGTGCGGCTCTATGGTTTGAGCACGACAGCCAACGCGCAGTTCCGACTACAGGGCGGCCCGCAGTCGGCGTTGCTCTCGGGCAATGTTCTGGTCACGCGCTTCGGCATCGGGCCTGGAGTGGATTTTGCGGCGTTTGCGGCCAGCGGAGGCGTGTCGGCACCTCCCGACCCGAACTCCGCCGCCAACAAGATTCGACTGGATGTCCACATCACGAGTGCTCCGCAACTCGATTTTCAGAACTCTTATGCGAAGCTCGCGGGCAGGGTCGATTTGACGGTGCGCGGCACGCTCGCCGTGCCAGCAGTATTGGGACGCATCCAGATTACCGACGGCAGCGCGACATTTGCGGGAACGAAGTATGAACTCCAGCGCGGCACGATCTACTTCACCAACCCGGTGCGCATCGACCCGATCATCGACCTCGATGCGACCGCGCGGGTGAACAACTACGATCTGACCATCGGCCTACATGGAACGATCACCGCGCTCAAGCCGACCTACCGCTCGGAGCCGCCGTTGACCGAGGCAGACATCTTCAATCTGCTGGCGCTGGGACGCACTCAGGAAGAGGCGCAGATTTATCAGGAGCAACAAGTGCAGGCCGGGACCGACCCGACGACCAGCGCGCTGTTGGGCGGGGCGTTGAATGCGACGGTGTCGAGCCGGGTGAGCAAATTGTTTGGCGCGGGGACGGTGAAGATCGACCCGTCGTTTGTGGGCACGCTGGGCAACTCGACCGCGCGGATTACGGTGCAGGAGCCGCTATCCAAGCAGTTGACGCTGGTGTACGCGACCAACGTGAACCAAAGCGCGGAGCAGTTGATCCAGGTGCAATATCAGCTCAGCGAAAACACGCAACTGGTGGCGACGCGCGATGAAACCGGAGTGTTTTCAATCGTCTACAAGATAAGAAAACGCTATCGTTAGGCCGCTTCCTGCGTCGCTTTCAAGCATCTAATCTGATGGATCCGCAGTTGCTTGCGCGGACATTAGAAGATTTGGAGGTTTCTATGCGTGGTTTGAAATTGTCGATTTTTGCAGGTGTTCTGGGATTTTCTTCGCTGCTTTGTGCACAGGCCCCAAGTGACGCACAGATTCAGGCGGACGTGCAGCACGCGCTCAACAACAAGCGTTTTGCGAACGTGCAGGTTGAGGTGCAAAACGGCGTTGTGACGCTGTCCGGCGCGGTCCAGCTTTACAGCGCGAAGGAAGACGCGGACAAGAAAGCCCACCACCGTAAGGATGTTCGCGCGGTGCGCAATGTGATTGAAGTGCGCGGTGGCGGCGAAGTGGTGGACGACGCGCGACTGCGCAACAAGCTGGCGAAGGGACTGGCTTACGACCGCGTCGGCTATGGCACGACGGCGTTCAACAACATCGAACTGGGCGTGCAGAACGGCGTTGTGACGTTGCGCGGAACGGTATATGGCCCGTCGGACAAGGACTCCGCCGTGTCGCTGGTGGAGAATACGCCGGGCGTGCGCGACGTGATCGACGAGCTGGAAGTCGCGCCCGTTTCACCCAACGACGACCGCATTCGGTTGGCGGAGGCGCGCGCGATTTATGGCTATGGGCCGTTGAATCGCTATGCGCTCGATCCGGCCAAGACGATCCGGATCACGGTGGTGAACGGTCGCGTGACGCTGAATGGCGTGGTCGATTCGCAGGGCGACAAGAACATTGCCGGCATTCGCGCCAACGGCGTCCCGGGAGTGTTCGCGGTGACGAACAACTTGCAAGTGGCGGGTTCGCGGCGCGAGTAGTTCACGATTTCGCAGCTTGAGCATGGGCGCGCCAGT
>JALYTE010000468.1 GCA_030854435.1 Acidobacteriota bacterium
CGTCTACGTCGTCCCCGGCTCCTCCCGCAACTTCAAAGTCACCCAACCCGGCGACCTCGAAATCGCCGAATTCTATTTAGCGGGCTAAAGACTCCCTCGCAGCCCCACCACCGTCATCTCGACCGAAGCATCGCGGCACTTCGCGATGCGCAGTGGAGAGATCGCAGCATTTGCACTCGCCGTTGCCTGTCCTCCTCTGCGAAACTTCGCTCCCTTCCCGCCCTTTGCGTCAAGGCTTTTGCTGTTGCTTTTGCTTTTGCAATTGCTGTTGTTTGTTTTTCGCCGTCATCCTGACCCTGAGCGAAGTCGAATGGGAAGACCCCCCGTATTTGCCGGCGACCGAGCCTAACGTGCCAGCCCACACTCCTCCGCATTTAGAATCCATCCATGAGCATGCGCATCGGCCTCGGCTTCGACTCCCACGCCTTCTCCCCCGGCGTCCCTCTGGTCATCGGCGGCCTCAAAATCGCCCACCCCGAAGGCCTCGCCGGCCACTCCGACGGCGACCTCCTACTCCACGCCATCACCGACGCTCTGCTCGGCGCGGTCGCGGCGGGCGACATCGGCACTTTCTTCCCGCCCACCGACCCCAAGTGGAAGAACGCCGACTCCACCCTCTTCCTCCGCACCGCGCTCGAAGAAATCGCGCTGGCCGGCTATAAGATCGTCAACCTCGACTGCGTGCTCATCATGCACCGCCCCAAAATCGTCCCCATCGCCGCCGAAATGCGCGAGCGCGTCGCCGACCTCCTCTCCCTCGACCTCAAAAACGTCAGCATCAAGGGCAAGACCCCCGAAGGCCTCCAGCAGGACTCGACCGCCGTCGCCCACGTCGTCGTCCTGCTCGAATCCATCGACCTCCCCAACGAGCACAAGAAGCTCGCCATCGCCGCCGACGTCCCCACCGAAGCCGACATCGACGGCGTCCTCACCACTTTGGTCGCCGAGCGCCACGACATCACCGCCCTCGGCCGCAAACGCTCCCCCTACGACCCCGACGACCTCACCTAAGGTGCGCTCCGATTAGGTGTGAGGTTTTGTTCTACCCGGAGTAGCAGCGGGCTTCAGCCCGCGGTAAGGGCACGAAAACATGGCGGGCTTTAGCCCAGGCCGTTTGGAACCGCACAAACTTTCCGATACAGTGGCTCTACCACCGGAGGCAACAAATGGACCCCAACTCAGCAGAAGCACAAGCCAGAGCCATGCACATGATCGCGGCCATGGCGCCACTCATCGCCATCTTCATTCTCATCGCGATCGCGCTCTACATCGTCCCGCTGTGGCAGATCTGCAAAAAAGCCGGCCTAAGCGGTCCGCTGTCGTTGCTCGCCTTGATCCCCGTCGTCGGCATGCTTGTCGTCCTCTACGTGGTCGCGTTCTCCGATTGGAGGGTCATGCCCGTGCAGCAGCAGTACGTCCCGCTGCCGCCCCAATATCCGCCGCCGCCGTCCTACCCTCCGCAAGGCCCCAACGTCTAGCGCCGAAAGTGCGGGCAGGTCTCGCTCTGTTAACATTGGCGTTGAAGCCAAATGACAGCCGAGACCTCCCCGACCACCCGCGTCCGCATCGCCCCTTCGCCCACCGGCGACCCCCACGTCGGCACGGCCTACATCGGCCTGCTGAACTACATTTTTGCGGCCCAGCGCGACGGCCAATTCGTGCTCCGCATCGAAGACACCGACCGCGCCCGCTTCGTCGCCACCTCCGAGCAGATGATCTTCGACGCGCTCAAGTGGATCGGCCTCTCCTGGCACGAAGGCCCAGACGTCGGCGGCCCCTACGGCCCCTATCGCCAATCCGAGCGCACCGAAATCTACCGCCAGCACGCCGACATCCTCCTCGCCAACGCCAGCGCCTACCGCTGCTTCTGCACTCCCGAAGACCTCGAAGCCGCCCGCGAACGCCAGAAGGCCGCCAAGCAGCCGCCGCGCTACGACGGCACTTGCCGCCGCCTCACGCCGGAACAGGTGGACACCAACCTCACGGCAGGCAAGACGTTCGTCGTCCGCATGGCCGTTCCCCTCGACGGCGCGACCACCTTCCGCGACGAACTGCGCGGCGACATCACCTTCGACCACAACAACGTCGACGACCAGGTGCTGATGAAGTCCGACGGCTTCCCCACCTACCATCTCGCCAACGTCGTCGACGACCACCTGATGCGCATCACCGACGTCATTCGCGCCGAGGAGTGGATCAGCTCCACGCCCAAACACGTTCTGCTCTACAAGGCGTTCGGTTGGGAGTCGCCGCGGTTTTGGCACATGCCGCTCTTGCGCAACGTCGACAAATCGAAGATCTCGAAGCGCAAAAATCCCGTCTCGCTGGTCTACTATCGCGAGTCCGGCTACCTGCCCAACGCGCTGCTCAACTTCCTCGGCCTGATGGGCGGCGGCATGGCCCAGCCGACGGAGCAGGAAATCGTCAGCAAGAATCTCAACACCAAAGAAGGCGACATTTTCTCGCTCGCCGAGATGCTCGAAAAGTTCGACTTCAAGCGCATCTCCCTCGGCGGCCCGGTCTTCGATCTGGTCAAACTCAAGTGGCTCAACGGCGAGTACATCCGCAAGCTCTCACCTGAAGATTTCTTCGCGGCGCTGCGTCAAACAGTTCTCTCCGACGACTACCTTCGCGCCATCGCGCATCTCGTTCAGACCCGCGTCGAAACCCTCGGCCAGTTCGGCGACATGACCGGCTTCTTCTTCTCCGACAACGTCATGCCGCCCGAGTCCGTCTTCCTGCCCAAGAAGCGCACCCTCGAAGAAACGCTCACCTTCGTCGCCGATCAACTCGCCGCACTCGAAGCCGCACCCTGGACCGCTACCAGCATCGAAGCCGAACTCAAAAAACTCGGCGAAGAAAAACAGTGGTCCGTCAAAGAAAACTTCATGCTGCTGCGCGCCATCGTCACCGGCAGCGCGAACTCGCCGCCGCTGGTCGAAAGCCTGGTCGTCTTCGGCAAAGCTCGCACCCTCGACCGCATGCGCCGCTTCCTCGAAA
>JALYTE010000007.1 GCA_030854435.1 Acidobacteriota bacterium
CCCTTCGGGAATGACAGAAAGAAAAGCAAGGGCAAGGGCAACGGCAACAGAAGAAGCAGATTCCCTTCGGGAATGACAGAAAGAAAAGCAAGGGCAACAGCAACGGCAACAGAAGAAGCAGATTCCCTTCGGGAATGACAGAAAGAAAAGCAAGGGCAAGGGCAACGGTAACAGAAGAAGCAGATTCCCTTCGGAATGACAGAAAGAAAGGCAACGGCAACAGCAAAGCCACGGCAGAATACGTTCTAGTGTTTGGACGCAGGCAGCGTGGCCGGGGCCGCATTGGCGGGTAATTTCGCCGGAGCGTTGGCGGCGGAGGTCAACGCGCGCACTTCGTCGGTTGTTGCGGCCGCAGTCAGGACGGCGCGGTCCTTGCGGTGTTCGATGGCGACCGAGTCGATCACCTTGCGCATGGCTTCGGCGGCCGGAGTTTGCGCGGGTTGGGCGCTTTGGATGCCGCGCAGAATGTTGAGCAGCGTGGACATCGTCTCCACCGTGCGCCGCGCGGCGTCGTCGGTTGGAGCGATCTCCTCGACGCGCAGATGGATCGACCCGCTGTAGCGCAGGCTCGCGACGAGGTCGGTGTCTGCGTTCAACGGCAACTCCAGGCCGAGCACGGAAACGTGGCCGTTGGCAACAAAAGGCAGGCCGATGTGTCCGATGGCCCAGGCCTGCGACAACAGAGGGACCTCCTGGTAGCGCGCGGCCAGCAGCGACGATCCCGGTGCCCACAACGCGGACGCGCGGTGACGGTCGAGCATGGAATGAATCTGTTCGGCGGTCGGCATGTTGGAGGCTGCGATGGTGTCGTAGCCGACCTGGGCGATGCGGAGTTGGCGGCCTTCGATGGGAATGGTGTAGATATCGTGGCCGGCGTAGGTCTCGCGGGCGCTGGCGATGCTGGCGAGGTAGCGCGCCAGCTTCATGCCGTCGAAGCGGCCTTCAAAGACTTCGGAGTAGGCGACGGGGCCGTTCGGTCCGCGCGGGTCGGACATGCGATGGAGAGCGAAGGCCACCGCATCGAGGTCGCGTTCAGGCACGATGCCCGTGGCGTCGACAAAACGCTGGTAGTCCGGGCTGCGGACCACGGGTGTCGCATCGAAGTGGGTCAAGGTCCGCAGCGGCTTCAGGTGGACGTAGAGGATCGCGTCGGACTCGGGCAGAAGGCGCGCGACTTCGGGCGGCGAACTTTTCCGGAGCACCAGCAGGATGGTCACGGCGGCCAGCAGCGCGAGCGCGATGAACAAGGATCGATGGGTGCGTCTTCGCATGGTCATTCGGCGATCGAGAACGTAAAAATTTTGCCGGTATCGGCGAAGCCGCGCTGGTTGGAAGCGCCGGGCGGCAGGACGCCATATTCGCCTTTCTGAATGTCCTGCGGCACGGTGAAGGTGTACATCCGCGGGGCAATTTTTTCGGGATGGAAATCAAGCTCATTGCGCGCCGTTCCCGATTCGGAGTGGAACACGCCGCCCGTCAGGGTGCGAAACTCGCGCGCGTTTTTCTTCTGCTGGAGGCGGAGGAAGTCGTACTCCGCGGCGTCGGTTCCGGGGGGCGCGAAGATCAGCAACTGCACCCCGGTCGCCAACGCCAGCGGCGATTTCTCTCCCTCCAGATGGCCGTTCATGTCTTGTTTTACGATGCCGTAGCTGACGGTGTTCTTCAACCATCCACTGGATTTGAAGACGACTTTTTCAGTTTTTAGCGGCACCCAGTCGCCGGACTTGTCCTTGTAGTAGACGCCGATTTCGTCGAGCGCTGGAGCGAGCGCGCCGGGCACGACGCCTGGGCCCGGCTTGTCGGCCGGACGGACCGCCAACCCCGCAGCTTTGGCCTGCATGGCCGCGATGACGCGCTCGGAAACGCCGCCTTGCTTGAGCGCGATCAGCGCGTCGGCACCGACTTCGTAGTGACCGGGCTGGGCGTCGATGGTTTGCAGGATGATGGCGTCGTCGAGTCCGGCCTTGGCCATGCGGAGAACGGCGTCGTTGGTGATGGGGCGGCGCAACGTCGTGTCCGGCTTGGGCTGGAGTGGCCCATCGTCGCCGCCGGTCTGGGCGGACATTGGGCCGATGGAAAAGGCCAGAAACGCGACCAGCAGAATCAGGGACGCCAAAAACACAGAGTGACCGCGCGCGCAGACCGTCATGGAGGACATGCTACCACTCGTCCGACTGTCGTTCTTTGCGTCTCGCAGACCTGTCCCGTTCCCCTGAACTCCGGTAGTCATATTCATGCCAAACCTCAAAAATGGTATCTGAAAACAGTCGCTTTGCGATATACAAGTAACTGGCGATTGTCGTCCGTCACACCGTACGCTTCGATAGACGTTGGTCGCTTCATTTCCGTACCGAAGGAGATCAATATGAAGACCTTACTGATGATCGGTTCCGGCCTTATCGGTGGAGCGTTGATGTTCCAGATGCCTGCGACGCCGCCCATGAAGATGGGTTTGTGGGAGTCTACTTCGACCACCAAAATGTCCGGCGCGGACATGCCGCAGGGCATGACCATGCCCAGCTTTCACGCGACCGTGCGTTCCTGCCTGACGCCCGAGAGCTACGCCAGAACCCTCGCCGCCTCGCAGCGTCAGAAAGATTGCGCGCCCAGCAATGAAGTCTGGACCGGCAAGCAGTTTTCCTTCGACATAGCCTGCAAGAGCGGCAACACCACCGGGCACTTCGAGCTGACGTTCGATTCAAAAGAAAGCGGACACGCGGTCATGCACATGAACATGAATCCCAGCAAGGGCCGACCGATGCAGATGGAGATGACGAGCGAGATGCACTTTATCAGTTCGGATTGCGGCAGCGTTTCGCCGGACAAGCCCGAGATTGTCCGGTAAGCGCTCCGGTTGCGATGCACGACGTGACCGCCGTGCTAACCTTTCTCCATGCAGGTCATGGTGGAAATCCCGGACGATCTCGCCCCCCTGCTGATCCCGGCGGGGCAGGATCCCGCTCGCGCCATTCTGGAAGACGCGCTCGTCCAGGCTTATCGCGAGGACAAGATTTCTGGCCCGCAACTCATGGCCACCCTCGGCATCGAGACACGCTATGAATTGGACGGCTTCCTGAAGGCGCGCCAGGTGTGGATCGAATACTCGCTCGAAGAGTTGAATCGGGACCGCCAGGCGATGGAAAGAATCCTCGCAGAGCACTTTAAGAAGTCCGCCTAGGTCGCCTGTCATGATCGTCGTCTGCGATACAACACCAATAAGCTACTTAATCCAGATCGAACTCATCGATTTGATCCCGCGATTGTTCGGAACAGCGTGCCTGCCTTCCGCCGTCCTTCACGAACTTCAACACCCCAATGCACCGACCGTCGTAAGGTCGTGGGTGGAAGCGTTGCCGAGTTGGGTTTCGATCTATCGTCCAGGGCCTATAAAGTCGCCGCTCTTGCTCGGTCTCCACATCGGCGAACGCGAAGCTCTGGCAATCGCCGAGAAGCTACAGGCCGATTTCGTGCTCACAGACGACTTTAAAGCACGCAAAGTAGCGCATCAACTCGGCATCGATACGCTAACAACGTTGCTCATCCTCGACGCCGCCGCGGACCGGGGTTGGCTCGATTTCCAAGCCACGCTGCGACTTTTGCTCCAGACCAACTTCCGCGTGGACCAGTTGACGGTCGACCAGTTGATCGAGAAGCACTCCCGGAAAACCATCGCGCCGGATCCCACGGGCCGTTGACACGCCCCTGCCGATTGAAGCCGCTGTGATAGAGTTGTCTTTGTCTAGCGCGTGAGCGGTGGACGCATTCGCTGTGTGGGCTGGCGTAGCTCAGCTGGTAGAGCACCTGATTTGTAATCAGGCGGTCGGGGGTTCAAATCCCTTCGCCAGCTCCAGTTTTTTACCCCACCGCGCGAAGGGTTTTGAGTTTGGTTGTAACTGCGTGCCGTACCCGCCAAGCAGCGTCCACCAGCCAGTTCGAGTTGTCCGCGCGCAGACGTTTGCGAGCGATTTCGCTATGGTTCATGGGCAATGTTTTCGGGCGGTGCGCAGACACGATGCACAGGTGGCCGAGTGGTTAATGGCAGCAGACTGTAAATCTGCCGCGTTATGCGCTACGGAGGTTCGAATCCTCCCCTGTGCACCATTTTTGCAGGACTGTTCAGTGGTGAGGACAATGGGTGAGGACGGGCGATCACTCAATCCAGCGGCCAGCAAGGGTCGCATGGTCGTTGCGCTGGGAGTTTTGTTAGTCTTGGGTGTGTTGTCGTGGTCCACGATCGACGCGTCCACCGTCATGCACGTACACGGTTACACCAGCCGGTTCGTATCGTACGATGATCGTGATGTACAACTTCGATGGATGCCGATTTTGTTTCTCGGCCTCTTCGCATTTCGGGTCGTGACCGCGCATATGCGAGCGCGGCTGGAGGAGCGGAAATCGAAGGATACGCTGATGTAGCTCAGTGGTAGAGCACTCCCTTGGTAAGGGAGAGGTCATGGGTTCAAGCCCCATCATCAGCTCCAGATTTTTTTTGTGCGGCAGACGAGCGGGAGTAACTCAGTGGTAGAGTCACAGCCTTCCAAGCTGTTGGTCGCGGGTCCGATTCCCGTCTCCCGCTCCAAATCTTCCAAATCTTTCGAGGCAGGTCCCTGAAACGATGGCGCAGCAAGCGAAACCAGTAGACCGCACGACCGCTCTGTATGATCGCGCGCCGATGGCGATCGGCGACCAGCAAACCTTCGGTGAGGTCAGGCAGGCTGTTGAGAGTTGCTTTGCCGTTGTCAATGTTGCGGGTTTTTTGAAGTCGGTGCAGCGCGCTGCGCTGCGCATTCGCGACTTCGAGTCGGTGCTGCAGTCGGGTAGGCTGGGCGCGCAAACGGCCGCGCTGTATGCGAAACTGGCGAACGGCGATCAGGGGCAGATTCGCGAGTTGTACCTGGCGTCGCTGGAGCACATCGATCTGGCCCTGCGCGATAAGTTTTTCAAGTTGTATGCGTACTACTGACGGCTCGGCATTCCGGGAGCCGGAACGATCTGCGTGAGCATCAGGTAAGCTGAGTGTGTGCAGTATAGGAGGGGCAGATGGAGGTTCGCATAGATGGCTCCCGTTCGACGAGCGACAACTGGGTGCGCGCCACCCTTGCGCCTGATGCGGATCTTCCGAAGCTGACGAACGAAGAGCAATCGACGGCTAGCAAGCTCGGGTTGGCGGAAGGAGACTATGCGCGATCGCAATATGCGATCCATCTGACTGATGTCGAATTGCGCGACAAGGCGGTAATTCTGGCCAAATTTGTCGAGGGTTGGTTGGATGAACACCACATCTCCGCATCCGTAAATTCGATCTGGCTCAAGACTCTTGAGGGCAAGTACAGGCTGGAATTGGTCTCGGATGCTAAAAGCAGTCTTATCTTTATCAATGAAGCTTTGGTCGACAAGATGTTGGAAGAAGGCTCGACACGTGCCAAAACCAGTTTGGCAAATATCTTGGAAATGAACCTGTTGCCGATGCAGATGGCACGGGTCTCGTGAAGCTTTCAGGGCAGACAGCTACGATTTTGCTGGCAAACGGCGCCGAAGAACTTTTCTCCCAAACCTCGATCAATGTCTCCAGGTCTCCACAACTGCGAGTCACGGTCTTTGTTGAAGAATCGGAAGATTTGGGCATATGGATCCGCGTGCCTCACGGGGATGAGACGCACCTCTTTCTGCTTCGATGGGATTACATCCTCGCTATCGATCTTCCGAGCGGCAAAGGCAGAGTGATTGGGATCAGAGGGTAATCGCGAATGCCGCCAATTCGCTTGGCGATCCCCCTTCCACTCGACCCGTTTTTCGTGGATAATGGACAAGGTAGAGCGTGTGCCTGACCGCTCTCACCCCAGCAGCACAACTTCAGGATTCGGGTAGCAGGGGCCCTATGCCCTGCGTCGCGGCGTGTCAGTTGACGAGATTGACCGCTGCTTGCCAACCGAGGTGGTTGGCCAAACGGAAGGATTGACCAATGCGCGAAATTATCACCCTCCAGTGTCCGGAGTGCAAGAACCGGAACTACTCGACGACCAAGAACAAGAAGACCACAACCGGTCGGCTCGAGATGTCGAAGTTCTGCAATACGTGCCGCAAGCATACGGACCATAAGGAAACGAAGTAGCAGCAGGGATTAGGGAACAGGGATTAGGGATTAGAAAAGCCCACAGTGGTGCGAGTTTGCTAACCCCTAATCCCCAATCCCTACTTCACAGGGGCGTAAGCTCAACGGTTAAACTGTCGGTCTCCAAAACCGAACTTCTCGGTTCGAATCCGAGCGCCCCTGCCATCGCTTCTCCGGCACTCGAACGGCCGGAAGCAACACGAACTCCCGCACGCGACGAGCGTGTACGAAGGTTGAAAGCAAAATGTCGAAAGCAATCGCAGTGGCAGAACCCGATCAGCAGACCAGCAGTCTACAGCGCGCGACCGCCGGGCCGGAACGCCTGATCACGTTTCTCAAGGACGTTCGCCAGGAGATGCGCAAGGTGGTGATGCCGTCGCGCGCGGTCGTGCAATCGACGACGATCGTTGTGATCGTGACGGTGTTCATCTTCGCCGCGTACTTCGAACTGGTGGATCTCATTCTGGGCCAGAGCATCGACAAGATTTTCGCGGCCCTAATCAAGCAGTAACGACTGACTTTTAGATTTTTCACAGCGGCAAGAAGGCGAAGGCGAATGGCAGACGAGTTGAACGACGAGAACACCGGACCGGACGAGAACAGCACCGAGTTGCCGAACCAGGATGCTCCTGTAGGGATGGCGGGCGAGAACGCAGAACCTGCGGCGCCTCCGGTCAACGAAAATTTCAAGTGGTACATCATCCACGCCTACTCGGGTTTTGAGCGCAAGGTGAAGGAGTCGCTACAGTCGCGCGTCGCCGCTTACCATCTCGAAGACCGCGTGGGGCGCATCGAGATTCCGACCGAGCCGACCACCGAGCTGCGCAACGGCAAGAAGTACACCATCGACCGCGTCTTCCTGCCGGGCTACGTGTTCGTCGAAATGGCGTTGGACAACGACCTGTGGCATGTGGTCAAGAACACGCCTCGCGTCACGGGCTTTCTCCAGACGGGCGACCAGCCCAACGCGCTTTCGGAAGCCGAAGTGAGCGGGATGCTGAACCGCGCCGACGCGACCAAGGACAAGCCGAAGATGAAGATGAAGTTCGTCAAGGGCGAACAGGTCCGCATCAACGAAGGGCCGTTCGCGAACTTCAACGGCGCGGTCGACGACGTCAACGAAGACAAGCAGACGCTCAAGGTCATGGTCAGCATCTTCGGTCGCCCGACGCCGACCGAGGTCGAGTTCTCGAACGTGGAAAAGTTCGAGGGCTAAAGTTTCATCCACGATTTCTCAGGAGTCCATCGGGGCGCTTCACCCGATCTTCTACCTCCTGATTCGCACTACAAAAATTTGCAGCACCTGAAGGATTACGCACATGGCACCGAAGAAAATTACCGGATACGTCAAGCTCCAGATCATCGCCGCTAAAGCCACGCCCGCGCCGCCCGTCGGCCCCGCGCTCGGCCAGGCGCAGGTCAACATCATGGAGTTCTGCAAGCAGTTCAACGAACGCACCAGCAAAGACCCCGCGATGGCGGGGCTGACGATCCCGGTCGTCATCACGGTTTACGCGGACCGCACGTTCTCGTTCATCACCAAGACGCCGCCTGCGCCCGTGCTTCTGCTGAAGGCGGCGGGCATTCCCAAAGGCTCCGGCACTCCCAACAAGGAGAAGCTCGGCAAGGTGACCGAGAAGCAGATTATGGACATCGCCCAACAGAAGATGCCGGACATGAACGCGTCGACGGTGGAAGCGGCGGCGAAGACCATTCGCGGCACGGCGCGGTCGATGGGCATCGAAGTCGTCGCGTAAATTTGCCGCATTACATAAGAGTCTTGCGGGGCCGATTATTTTATCGGCCCGGGCGGTTGTGGCGGTTGATCGGGACTCCACCAAAGGTCGGGTGAACGCGGCTCGGGGTGCTTTGGCCCCACATTTGAGGCGTCCACATCGGCGAAGATAAAGTTCTCCGACGGCACGGGCGCGCCGGCCAGTCGCCGCAGCATGGCCAGTTGTCCGACGTGGGTCATGGCGTCGGCGAGCGGCCCGTGCAGGAATTGCTCGTCGGTGATGCGCGCGGTGAGCGAAGCGTCGCCGAAGTCGTCGCGGAGAGCGGCCAGCACGGTGTGGAACCGCTCGATTTCAGCGTTCATGTCCGGCAGCTTGGGCGGCGCATAGTCCCCGCCCTGCAACTGCGTTCGCGCATAGCCGAGCACGCCTGTCATGTGCCAGAGAAGTTCGTGTGGGGCGTGCGGACATGGATGCCTGCACGGAACTCAGGAAATGCGGGTGGGGCGTCGCGCAGGGCTTTCTGCGTGCGGTAGGCCAATGCCGCGAGAAAATGTTGCAGAAGTTGACGGGACGCTGTCATGGATATCGAGTGTACGGGTCGGGCACCGAGTCTTTAATGCGAACTCCGGTCGATGTCCGACGCGGGGAGATTCTGCGAAGAAAGCGGGCAGATTATCGGCCCAGAAACCCGATCGCATCGACCAGAAAGTGCCCGAGCATATTCGAGGGAAGGTCTTGTCGCCAGACGTAGAGCAGCGCGAAGATGATGCCGCCCGCAGCGACGGGGATGAGATGGACGATGCCCCATCCACTCAGGTGGGCATAAGTGAAGGCCGCGACGGAGACCGCAACGGCCAGAACTGTGCTGCCGGAGAGTTGCCGGACCTTTTCGATGAGGTAGCCGCGGAACAGGATTTCCTCCACGACCGCCGCACGCAAGACTAACAGCACCCGATACCACAAAGGGTCGTGGAGG
>JALYTE010000010.1 GCA_030854435.1 Acidobacteriota bacterium
GTCGGCGCTTTCAACGCGCTCTACTTCCACAAGCAGATGAAGAAGAGCGTCACCGCGCTCCAGGACTACGAGCCGTTCTTCTACCCGCTCGACGCCGTGCTCAAGTGGAACAAGATGTACGGCAGACGCGGCCTGCTCCAGTTCCAGTACGTCATCCCGTGGGAGCACGCGCGCGAAGGCACCGAGGCCGTCCTGCGCACGGTTGCCAAAAGCGGCCTGGCGAGCTTCCTCGCCGTGCTGAAGGCGTTTGGCGACGTGCCCTCGCCGGGGCTGATGAGTTTTCCCAAGCCCGGCATCACGCTCGCGCTGGACTTCCCCATCAAGCCGGACAAGACATTTCCGCTCGTCCACCGCCTCGCCGACATGACGCGTGAGTTCGGCGGCCGCCTCTATCCCGCCAAGGACGCCGCCATGACGCCGTCGCAGTTTCGCGCCTTCTACCCGCAGTGGGAACGCTTCGCGCGCTACAAAGACCCCGCGCTGACCTCGGGCTTCTGGGAGCGAGTGATGGGCGAGGAGGCGACGCGATGAAGCGCATCCTCGTTCTGGGCGCGACCTCCGGCATCGCCGAGGCCTGCTGCCGCCTTTGGGCGGAGCGCGGCGACAGCCTCTTCCTCGTCGCGCGCAACGCTGAAAAGCTGGCCGCCGTCGCCGCCGACCTCCGCACTCGCGGGGCGCTCTATATAGATACAGCCGTCGCCGACCTCGACGACACCGCCGCGCACCCCGAACTGCTCGCCCACGCCATCAACTCGCTGGCTGGCCTCGACATCGCCTTCCTGGCGTTGGGCGTTCTCGGCGACCAGCCCACCGCCGAGCGCAGCTTTCTCCACGCCGCCGAAATCCTGCACACCAACCTCACCGCTCCCGTAAGTCTGCTCACCTGGCTGGCCAACTACTGTGCCCAGCGCCACTCCGGCACGTTGGCCGTGCTGTCGTCCGTCGCCGGAGACCGCGGGCGCAAGTCGAACTACGTCTACGGCTCGTCGAAAGCAGGCCTCAGCGCGTTCCTCGGCGGCTTGCGCAACCGCATCGACCGCGAAGGCGTGCGCGTCCTGACCATCAAGCCCGGCCCGGTCAAGACGGCGATGACCGAGGGCATGAAAGGACGCGAGAAGTTCGCCGACGTAGGCGTGGTCGCCGCCACGATTGTGAAGGCCATCGACGCCGCCCCCGGCAAAGGCCCGGACGTGCTCTACGTCCCCGGCATATGGCGGGTCGTCATGGCGGTCATCCGGGCAATCCCGGAGCGGGTGTTCAAGAAGCTGAATCTGTAGGTATGCGGACGTAGCTCAGGGAACCCACAGATTAACGGTAAGATGCGCCTTCAGAGCACCACAAAGGCCATAGAATCATGACAGCTTTACAGGCTGCGGAAAAACTCAGTTTTGCTTAAGGCGACGGGTTTATCCGTCGCGTAAGACCTTCAGAATCAATACGGCTAAACAGGCTGCGGAAAAACTCTTTTACCAGTTTATCTGTTTTGCTGATTTAATTTGTATATGCGTGGAGACGATATTCAACAAGGTGCGGTGTTCAGTTACGTGAGTGCGGAACAGCGGGTTGCTCGGGACCATCCTTTGCGGGCGATTCGCTCGATGGTCGATGAGGCGTTGGGCAGCCTTTGCAGCCACTTCGACACGTTATATGCCAACGGCGGGCGGCCCTCGATCGCGCCCGAAAAATTGATTCGAGCGTTGCTCTTGCAGGCCCTCTACTCGGTCCGTTCGGAGCGGCAGTTGATGGAGCAACTGAATTACAACCTGCTTTTTCGCTGGTTCGTGGGGTTGAATATGGACGATCCGATCTGGGACGTGACGGTGTTCACCAAGAACCGCGAACGTTTGATCGCGGGCCAGATCTCCGAACGCCTGCTGCTGGCGGTGGTGCAACAGGCGCACGCGCGCCAGTTGCTGAGCCAGGAGCACTTCACCGTGGACGGCACGCTGATCCAGGCCTGGGCCAGCCGGCGCAGCTTCAAGGAGAAGCCGGATCCGCCTGCGCGCGGCACCGGCTCAGGCGGCAAAAAGCTGCTGCGCGACACCCATGAATCGAGCACCGACGCCCAGGCCCGGCTGTACAAGAAGAGCGGCGCGGCCGCGGCGGTGCCGGCCTACCTCGGCCATGTGTTGACGGAGAACCGCAATGGCCTGGTGGTTCAAGCCCTGACCACCCAAGCCAGCACCACGGCCGAGCGCGAGGCGGCGATTAGCATGCTGGACCGACTCGGCGAGCAAGCCCGGCGCGGGGACGCAATCACGTTGGGCGCGGACAAGGGCTATCAACACAAGGCGTTCGTGGAGCAGTTGCGGGCCCGCAAGGCGGTGCCGCATGTGGCCGAGTACGAACCCAACCCGAACTGGCCGAACTTCCTGACCGACGAGGAACGCAACCATCCCGGCTTCCGAATCAGCCAGAACAAACGCAAGCTGGTGGAGAAGGTGTTCGGCTGGGCCAAGCTGGATCGTCCGATCCGGCAAGTCAAGCTGCGCGGACTCCAGCGGGTGGACTGGATGTTCCGCATGGTGGTCACGGCGCAGAACCTGATGCGAATGCAGAAACTCTTGTTCCAGCCAGAGTAGGATCAGGGGGAGAACTGCGTCTTGGGCCCGCAAAAAGGCCACTAAACGTCAACCCAGAGCAAAAAACAACAAGAAAAGAACTGAGAACAACGAAAAAAAAGATGCGAAAATGAATTTCCACCAAAAGAAGATCATTTTTCCGCAGCCTGTTTAGCCGCTGAGGGCAATGCCGAGGATTGATCAGAGCTTTAGGGATTGACCGAGGTGAGTTGTGGCGAGTTTTGAAGAGCAGTTGGCGGAGTTGGAGAAGGTCGTGGACCGGCTGGAGAGCGGTGGCTTGTCGCTCGATGAGAGCGTGAAGCTGTTCGAGGACGGAGTGCGGCTGTCGAACGCTTGCAAGGCGCAGTTGTCGGCGGCGGAGAGCCGCATTCAAGTGCTGTTGGAACCGGAGGAGCGGGGGCCGGTGCGGGTGGAGGATTTGATAGTCGATTTGGAGGAGGATGAGGACGAAGAGTTGGGGGACGAGGAGTTGGAGGAGGAGTAACAAGCCCCTCGTCGAGGGCAACACCCAAAACATGACACTGAAATCGTCGATCGTCGATCAGCTTGGCAAGCTCGGCATCTCACCGCAGCAGATGTGACCCACTTTCGCGAGAATCTAGCCACCGACGGAGTTCCGTCCTTCAACACCGACAGGGCCCACTCCCTCGCATCGCTCGATCGCTTCAAGCTGCTTGCCAAAAATCTCAAGGCGACAGTGATCATTCAGCATGACGAACGGGACATCGCTAAACTCCCGGCATTTCCTACAGCAGCGAAATGACGCCACGAACCCTCTTTGCGAAACTTGGCGTCTTTACTTCGCGAACTTTGCGTCAAGGCTTTTGCTCTTACTTCCCCAGCACCATCACTTCCACCCCGCTGGCCGCCCCGGCCTGATGAAATACCGTCTCCGTGGCCTTCTTGAAGTCCTCCGCCTTGGCCTTATAAATGTCCTCAAACACCTGCGGATTGCGGTCGGTCAGCGGAAACCACGAACTCTGCACCTGCACCATGATCCTGTGCCCCTTCAGAAACGTGTGGTTCACGTCCTGCATCGTGAAATCCACGTCCGTGAGTTTCCCCGGCGACAGCGCCTCGGGCTTCTCCCATGAGTTGCGAAACTTCGCCCGCATCGGCTCGCCACGCACCATCTGTTCGTAGCCCTGCATAAAGATCGGCGAAGCCCCCAGCACGCGCTTGCCCTGCGGCTCGTTGTCCGCGTACTTGAAGTCCTCCGGATACACATCGATCAGCTTCACCACAAAATCCGAATCCGTCCCACTCGATGCGATCTTCAACTTCGGTTTCACCGGCCCAACGACCGTCACATCCTCGGTCAGCGGCTCGGTCTCATACACCAGCACGTCCGCGCGATGCGTCGCAAATCGCTGATCGTCGTCCATGTATCGTTGCGGAACGGTGTCGGTCACATAC
>JALYTE010000064.1 GCA_030854435.1 Acidobacteriota bacterium
AACCCCGGCGGCACGGGCCGCATTCAACTCTTTCAGGGCGATGGCGGCGGCGGCAACACCTTCGCCGGCGGCGCAGTCATCGATCCGCAAACCCCTGCCGAATCCACCCTCATGGGCAATTCCACCACGCTGAATCAATACGACGTGCTCATGCTTCCCTGCGAAGGCGGCAACTTCCTGCGCCCCGCCATCCAGCTCAACAACCTCATCCAGTTCGCCAACGCGGGCGGCCGCGTCTACTCCAGCCACTTCGCATATTCGTGGATGTACAACAATCCCCCCTTCGATAAAGTCGCCAACTGGGCCGTGAGTCAGCCGTCATTCCCGGACGGCTTTGCCACCGTCGACACCAGCTTCAGCGAAGGCCAAACCCTTTCCGCATGGCTGCAAATCGTCGGCGCGACAACGACTCCGGGCCAGATGTTCATCTCCACCCTCCGGCACGACTTCAACGGCGTCGTTCCGCCGACCCAATCCTGGTTGACGCTCAACGACCCAGCGGCCGGCAACCCCATCATGCAGTTCGTCTTCGACACCCCGGTCAACCAGAAGACGGGCCAATGCGGTCGCGTGCTCTACAACGAGTACCACGTCGAAAACACTGGCGCTCCAACCGGCCTGGACTTTCCTGCCGAATGCACCGCCGGCAGCACCATGACCCCGCAGGAAAAGCTCCTTGAGTTCAGCCTCTTCGAGCTCACCGACGACGGCGGCCAGGCCACCCTCGTTCCCACCACCGCCGACTTCGGCAGCGTGCCCATCGGCTTCCCCAGCGCCCCCCAGACCTTCACCTTCACCAACAACTCCACCTTCGCCGAGTCCATCTCCATCCTCACCGCCAGCGGAGACTTCGCCATCGCCCACCAGAATTGCACCTCCGTGCCCGGCGGCGGGAGTTGCCAGATCACCGTCGTCTTCACCCCCACCGCGTTGGGCGCGCGCACCGGAACGCTCACCGTCGGCGCTGGCGCGCAAACCCTCACCGCCGCGCTCACCGGCACCGGCGTTCCCGACCTCGTCTCATCGGTCACAGCGCTCGACTTCGGCAGCGTCGATGTGGGAGCGTCGGTCTCGAAGACCATCACCGTCACCAGCAACGCCCCGTCCGCCGTTCCCTTCCCCGCGCTCGCCACCACCGGCGACTACTCCGCCAAATCGTCCTGCGCCGGCAACGTCCCCGCCAATTCAACCTGCGCCATCACCATCACCTTCACCCCGACGACAACAGGCTCACGCCCAGGGACCGTCTCCGCGAACTCCACCAATGCAGCGTACGCCGGTCTGGCCACCGCGCTCACGGGCAACGGCATCGACTTCGCCATCGCCGTCTCGCCCAGCGCGGCGACGACCATCTCAGGCTACGGTTCCGTGACCACGGCCACAGTTTCACCTCTCGCTGGGTTCTCCGCGCCGGTCACATTGACCTGCACAACCAACGCGATCGCATCCACCTGCGTTCCCACGCTCACCTCCATGACCCCCACCACTCCGGTCTCGACGACCGTCACCATCACCACCACATCGAAGTTCACCGTCGTCGGTTACGGCGGAAGCGCCGGTTGGCTCTCGCTCATCGCCATCGCCAGCGGCTGGCTCTTGTGGACCAGGCGCCGTAGCGCGAACACCCTTCTGCGCTGCTCTCTTTTCCTGTGTTTCCTGACGGCCTCAAGCGTTCTGATGACGGGTTGCTCAGGCAAACTCCCCGCTCAGAACGCCTCCTTCACGGCCCCCGGCACCTATGCCTACACAGTCACGGCCACGGACGGATTCCTCACCCACTCCGCGACCTACAGCCTCACTTTGACCGCGCATTGATGTTCAGCGGCAGAATCCGCTGTTCCTGTTGCTGTCGTTTTTCTTTCTGTCATTCCCGAAGGGACTGCTTCTTGTCTCGGCTTAGGCCTCCATCGCCCCCGAATACACGGCCATCCCTGCCACCGCATCCACACCCATCGCATCCAACGCCTCCACCTCAGCGCGTTCTTTGATCCCCCCTGCAACGATCAACTGCCTCGTCGTACACGCCCGCAAAACTGCCGCCACCTCCACCGGAAAACCCTGCATCGTGCCCTCCGTATCGACGTGGGTATAGAGAAACGCCGAACAATAATCTTCGAGCCAGGTAATGGCTTCTTCAGGCGTGAGATCCACCGAGTCGGTCCAGCCCTTGACAGCAACGCGGCCTTTCTTTGTATCCACCGAAAAGCACAGAGCGTCTTCGCCGAGCGCTTTCTTCAGCGAAGCCGCAAACTCCAGACGAATCAGTTCGTGCCGCTGGCCAGCCTCAGAGTTGGGTGTCCGCAGCCCGCCCTGAGCCTGTCGAATGGGTCCCGCTTCTGGGACGTGGGTTCCAAACAAGCTCGACCCATAGATGACGCGCTTCGCACCCACATCAAGCAGTCGCCGTCCATCGTCAGTCGTCCGCAGACCTCCTCCAACCTGACATGGCAGCCGCCCACAAATCATCTCGATCAACGCTCGATTGTCGCCCCGCCGCATCGCGGCGTCGAGGTCGATCAGTTGCACAAGCGGATACTTCGAGAAGCGCTCGATCCAGTAGTCGAAGTCGTCGAAGGCAAGTTTCAGCTTTTCACCCTGCACCAACTGCACGATGCGCCCGCCCATCAGGTCGATTGAAGGAATCAACATCGGTGGTAATCCTCATACTTTCCGAACTGTCATCCTGAGCGAAGCGAAGGACCTGCTTCTTGCGGGCAGCCGCATCGGCATCAGCATGGCAGCCTCATGGGCACACCCGCAGCGGCGACTTCGGCTTTCAACGCGCGCGAATCGGTGATGCCGAAGTGGAAGATGCTGGCGGCGAGCGCGGCATCGGCTTTGCCGGATTTGAAGACTTCCGCGAAATGTGCCGCCGAGCCTGCGCCGCCCGAGGCGATGACAGGAATCTGCACGGCTTCGGAAACGCGTCGCGTGAGTTCGCAGTCGAAGCCGTTCCTCATGCCGTCCGAGTCCATGCTGGTGAGCAGAATTTCGCCCGCGCCGCGCTGCTCGGCTTCGCGTGCCCACTCGATGACGCGGAGGCCGGTAGCTTTGCGGCCACCGCTGACATAGACTTCGGCGTCGCCGACGGGATCGCAAGAGTTGGCCGCGCGGCGAGCGTCGATGGCAACGATCACGGCCTGCGCTCCGAAACTCGCGCCAATTTCGCCGATCAGTTCAGGGCGCGCAATGGCGGAAGAGTTGATGCTGACCTTGTCCGCACCCGCTGCGAAGACCTCGGCCGCGTCTTCCGCCGAACGGATTCCGCCGCCGACCGTAAACGGGACGAAAAGTTTTTCCGCAGTGCGTTTTACCGTATCAAGCAGCGTTCCGCGCCCTTCATGCGTCGCGGTGATGTCGAGCAGAACGATCTCGTCCGCTCCTCCTCTCGCATGGCGATGCGCGAGTTCCGCAGGGTCGCCCGCGTCGACGATGTCGACAAACTGGACGCCTTTGACGACTCGCCCGCCGCGGACGTCGAGACAAGCGATGATGCGCTTGGTCAGCATCCGTTACGAACTCACGCTCATGCCGACGACGGGGCATTTCGCCATCGACGCATCGCTGCCGCCGACGCGCCCAAACCCGAAATCTTCCGTCCCGAGGAAGCTCATCTTATGGTGCCGCGCCATGCCGCTCAGTTCGTTGTGGACCATGTGCATCGCCATCTGAATGGCGTGGACGGAGTCGGCGCCGCCTGCGGGCGTAATGTGGTCGCGGCCCAGCGCGGAGATGCGATAGGCGCAGGCCCAGCCCTTCCCCTCGATGTGGAACGGCTTGCCGAAGCTGACCGTCAGCGTCGCCGTGTGGCCTTCGTGTTCGATGTCCAAAAATCGTTCAGCAATGGTATCGAACGGGACCAGGTCCATGCCCGTCCAGTTCGCGGCCGCGTCCGGCGCGACCATTTCGACCGTGCCCTGCGAGATGTGTGTAGTGTCTCGAACCATGTGTGTCTCCTGCTACGTGATGCTACAGCGAAAGGAAATTCTCGAGCACGCGGAGGCCAATTTCAGCGGACTTCTCGGGATGAAACTGTACGCCCATCACGTTGCCACGCTCGACCGCAGAGGTGAATGCGCCGCCGTACATCGTCGCGGCGACAGTGTCTGCCGAGAGCGGCGCGCGCCAGGAGTGCGTGAAGTAGACGAAGCTGCCGGGAGCCACGCTGCGCAGAAGTTGCGAATCTGCACGAATATCTTCAAGTGAGTTCCAGCCGACGTGCGGGGACTTCAACTCCTGTGCCTCATAGGTCGCCGGGAAGCGCTCGCATTCTCCGGCGAAGTGGTCGAGACCCTCGATTTCAGGAGCTTCGGTCGAGCCTTCGTAGAGCCATTGCAGCCCGACGCAGATGCCGAGGAACGGTGTGCCTTTGGCTACGGCTTCCCGAGTCGCTTGGGTGAGGCCGAGGTCGGTAAGCAGTTGCGTCGATTGAAAATGACCGACACCGGGCAGCACGATTTTGTCCGCACGCCGAACTTCTTCAGGCGATTGCGTGATGACGATATCGTCCGCGCCGAGGTAGCGCAGCGCTTTGACAACGCTGGTGAGATTGCCCGCTCTATAGTCGATGATCGCGACCATGATCACAGCAGCCCTTTTGTGCTAGGCAACAGCTCTCTCATCCTCTCGTCGCGCGAGCACGCTCCGCGCAGCGCTCTTGCAAACGCCTTGAAAATCGCTTCGACCTTGTGGTGATTGCTGCGACCGTACATCGTCTTCACGTGGACATTGGCCTTCGCTCCGCGTGCGAAGCCCTCGAAGAAGTCGGCGACCAATTCGCTTTGCAAATCGCCGACGACGGGCACAGTCATCTGGTCGTCGACAACATACGCCACGCGCCCGGACAAATCCACGGCGCAGACTGCAAGCGTCTCGTCCATCGCCATCACGAAGTAGCCCGCGCGCAGGATGCCCTT
>JALYTE010000071.1 GCA_030854435.1 Acidobacteriota bacterium
TTCATCATGAACTCGCAGCAGGCCAAGGAGTACGGCATTATCGACGACATTCTCGACCGGCCGCGCAGCTAAGGATTCGACGGTGTTACGCTGCGATCTTCAGAGGGAATCCGTTTAGTCACGGGTATCAAGCTGCCCTCTCTGTCGCATTTCGGGACGCATTTTCCACGTTGGTGCGGGTGTAAGCTTGGGTTTGTTGCTTGCACGCGGTGCTGGCCACGCTGCACGAAGGAGTCGTCGCTTTGAAAACCACTCGGGGCCTGGAAGAATCGCTGCGCTGCTCTTTCTGCCACAAGTCGCAGGACGCGGTGGCGAAGCTGATTTCCTCGCCGTCGGATTATCCGCGCGCTTACATCTGCGACGAGTGCGTCGCCGTCTGCAACTCGATTCTCGAGGACGACAAGGGCGACCAGCAGCCCGGCACGGCACCCGCGCATCTTCCCAAGCCCTCCGAAGTGAAGGCGTTCCTCGACGAGTATGTGATCGGGCAGGAGATCACCAAGAAGAAGCTCGCGGTCGCCGTCTACAACCACTACAAGCGCGTGCAGATGAATCGCACGCGCGGCAACGATGTGGAGCTGACCAAGTCGAATATCCTGCTCGTCGGCCCTACCGGCTCCGGCAAGACACTGCTTGCGCAGACTCTTGCAAAGATGCTCGACGTGCCCTTCGCCATTGTCGATGCGACGACGCTGACTGAAGCAGGCTATGTCGGCGAAGACGTTGAAAACATCATTCTCAAACTGTTGCAGGCCGCCGACGGCGATGTGACGCGGGCGCAATCCGGCATCATCTATATCGACGAGATCGACAAGATTGGACGCAAGGACGAGAACCCGTCCATCACCCGCGACGTTTCCGGCGAAGGCGTGCAGCAGGCGCTGCTAAAGCTGCTCGAAGGAACGATCGCCAACGTTCCGCCGCAGGGCGGGCGCAAACATCCGCACCAGGAGTTCACCATCGTCGATACGACGAACATCCTGTTCATCTGCGGAGGCGCGTTTGTCGGTCTTGAAAAAGTTATCGGCCGCCGCATCGGCAAGAAAGCCCTCGGCTTCAAGGCCGTCAGCGACGCGATCAGGGAAGCGGACGTTACCCCGATCCGCGCCCAACGCGACTCCGAACTGCTGCGCCAGGCCGAGCCTCAGGACCTGCTCAAGTACGGACTGATTCCGGAGTTTGTCGGTCGCCTTCCGGTGCTCGGCATCCTCGATGAACTGGATGAGCCGGCGCTGATCGAGATCCTTACCAAACCGCGCAACGCCATCCTCAAGCAGTACGCCAAGCTGTTCGACTACGAAGGCGTCAAGGTGATCTTTACCGACGGCGCTGCGCGCGCCATTGCGCACGAAGCCCTGCAGCGCAAAGTGGGCGCTCGGGGCCTGCGCATGATCCTTGAAGAGTTGATGCTCGACGTGATGTATCATGTGCCCGGAAACAAGAAGGTGAAGGAACTGCTCGTCACCGAAGAGATGGTGAAGGCGCGCGATGTCACGCTACCCATTCTGCTTGAAAAGGCCGGCTAGGAAAGCTCCAATCGATCCCCGGCATTGCCCTCAGCGGCTAAAGCCATCTTAATGATTGCCTTTGTAATGCGGCTGAAGCCGCACCCTACCGTTGATCGGGTTCATTAGGGCTATTCCCCGTCGGTTTGCAAGTACCTGCCAGTTTCTTTCATCGGACCGTGCTCGCGCGCCGATGCGCGTACAATTTCACCATCGCGGTGAGTTTTTGGGGCGCGCATCGTTTGCCCCCTCACCGAGTCTAATCGGGAGAGCAATGACAAACGAAGAACGCGACATCCTCAACGGCTCCCAACGGAAACTTCCGATGATGCCCATTCGCGAGATGGTCATATTTCCTCACATGATGACACCCTTCGTCGTGGGTCGTGAATCTTCCGTCCGCGCGCTTGAAGAGGCGCTGACCGGCGACCGGCGCATCTTTCTCGCCACGCAACATGATGCCTCGATCGACGAGCCTACAGCCGACGACATCTATACCGTCGGCGTGATCGGCAACATCGTGCAGTCGGTGCGCATGCCGGATGGCAATATCAAGGTGCTGGTCGAGGGCGTCGAGCGCGCCCGCTCCACCGAAGTACACGACGATGACGGCTTCTTCGTCGCCACGGTGCGCACGTCGCGCGCGCAGCTTGAGCTTACGCCGCAGGCCGAGCAGCTTGTCGCGCGCGTCCATCAACTTTTTGAGCAGTACAACAAGCTACAGCAATCGTTAAACCAGGAATCCGCGGCCGCGCTCCGCACCGATGAGCCGGCAAAACTCGCCGATGTGATTGCCGCCAACCTGCAACTTTCGATTGAGGAAAAGCAGCAGCTTCTGGAAGTCTTCGACCCCGAAATCCGGCTTTCGCGCGTCGCTGACGCGCTCGACATCGCCATCGAAAAGTTGAACATGGACCGCACCATCCAATCGCGCGTGAAGCGCCAGATGGAGCGCGCGCAGAAGGAGTATTACCTCAACGAAAAGATCAAGGCGATCCAGAAAGAGCTTGGGCGCGGCGAGAAGTCCGAGTTCGACGAACTCAAAAAGAAGATTGAAGAAGCCGGCATGACCAAGGAAGTCCAGGACAAGGCCATGCAGGAGCTCAAGAAGCTCGAAGCCATGCCACCGATGTCGGCGGAATCGACCGTCTCGCGAAATTATCTAGACTGGCTGCTGGCCGTGCCGTGGAAGAAGCGCAGCAAGGAAATTCGCAGCATCGAGAGCGCGGAACAAGTGCTCAACGAGGACCACTACGGACTGGAAAAGATCAAGGACCGCATTCTTGAGTTCCTCGCGGTCCGCCAACTCGTCAAGAATCCGAAAGGCTCGATCCTGTGCTTTGTCGGGCCTCCGGGAGTGGGTAAGACTTCGCTGGGCATGTCGATCGCGAAGGCTACGGGCCGCAAGTTCGTCCGGCTATCGCTGGGCGGCGTGCGCGATGAGGCCGAGATTCGCGGCCACCGCCGCACCTACATTGGCGCGCTGCCCGGTCAGATCATTCAGGCGATGAAAAAGGCGGGCACGAAAAATCCGGTCATCATGCTCGACGAAATCGACAAGATGGCCGCCGACTTCCGCGGCGACCCGGCGTCAGCGTTGCTCGAAGTGCTCGACCCGGAGCAGAACAACACTTTTCAAGACCACTACCTCGACGTCGAATACGATCTTTCGCAGGTGCTGTTCGTGGCGACGGCGAACGTGCTGCACACCATCCCCAGCCCGCTACAGGACCGTATGGAAATCCTCCGCCTGACCGGTTACACGGAGCTCGAGAAACTCGAAATCGCGAAGCAGTATCTGGTCAAGAAGCAGCGCGAAGCGACCGGCCTCACGGAAGAACAGATTCAATTTTCGGACGAGGCCTTGCGCGACATCATCCGCGGTTACACACGCGAGGCCGGCGTGCGCAATCTCGAACGTGAGATCGGCAACATCTGCCGCAAGATTGTGCGCAAGGTGGTGAAGGACCTGACCCACACCGAGGCCATCACGGATCAGTCGCTTGGGAACCTGCTGGGCGTTGCGAAGTTTCGCGACTCGCAGGTGCAGGAGAAGTCTGAAGTGGGCCTCGTCACTGGCTTGGCGTGGACGGAGATGGGCGGCAGCATCCTGCAAACTGAAGTGCAGGTGCTGGACGGCAAGGGCAAAATGACCGCGACCGGGCAACTCGGCGACGTGATGCAGGAGTCGGCGCAGGCCGCGCTGACGTACATTCGTTCGCGTTCGCACCACTTGGGGCTGGCGCGCGATTTCTATCGCTCGATCGACATTCACGTTCATGTGCCCGAAGGCGCCATTCCGAAGGACGGCCCTTCCGCGGGGATCACGCTCGCCACGGCGCTTGCCAGCGCTCTGACGAAAATCGAAGTGCGGCGCGACATTGCCATGACCGGCGAGATTACGCTGCGCGGCAAGGTGCTGCCTATCGGCGGGCTCAAAGAAAAACTGCTGGCGGCTCATCGTGCGGGCATCTTTGAGGCGATTCTCCCCGCCGACAATCGCAAGGACCTTGCCGATCTGCCAGAGCTGATAAAGTCTTCGATGAAGCTGCATTGGGTCGAGCAGATGGATGAGGTCCTGGAGATTGCGCTCGCGGGCAAGCTGCCGAAACTCGCCGAAGAGACTCCCGAAGCGCTGGCAAGCGCCATGCCCGTTCCACCGCCTGCGCTCATGCCGGTGCAGCCTGTCGCGCATCAGTAGTGGTTGCTGTCCGCAAATCAGACGAAATATTCGGTGTCGGATAACACCATTGCGCGACTCGTGCATCTACTGTGTTGCAGCTCATACCGCTCTGGAGGCACGCATTGGAACTTATCATTGTCATTATTCTGCTCTTGCTGTTGTTTGGGTCTTTTCCGGTTTTCCCTTATTCTCGCGGCTGGGGTTATCGCGGCTCAGGTGTCCTGGGCACGATCCTGCTGATCGTCATCATTCTCTGGGCGCTTGGAAGGATCTAGTCAGGCGGGGGGAGCGTTCTGCACAGGTCGCCGGGTTATCCTAGAGAGTGTGCTTATCGGAGCGATTTCAGCCGCAAGTTTGCGGCGCATTCGTCATTCGCCGATAGGACAACCAACGAGGGGCAATGTGCGGTGTTGTGGGCGTCTTCGGACATAGTCCCGTCAGTCAGGTCGTCTACGATTCGCTGTCCATGCTCCAGCATCGGGGGCAGGACGCGGCGGGCATCGCCACGTGCTTCGATGAACGCTTCTATCTGCACAAGGGCAATGGACTGATCACCGACGTCTTCGACGCGGGAAATATGGCGCGCCTGCTGGGCACAATGGGTATCGGCCATGTGCGCTATCCCACTGCGGGGTGCGCGTCGGTCGCGGAGGCACAGCCGTTTTATGTGAACTCGCCCTACGGCATCATCTTCGCCCACAACGGCAATCTGACCAACGTCGCGGAGATCGTTGATAGCCTCTTCCAGAAGGACCTGCGCCACTTGAATACGACGTCCGACTCGGAAGTGATGCTGAACGTATTTGCGCACGCGATGGCGCGCAGGGGCGCTGTGAAGCCGCACCCTTTCGACATTTTCGCTGCGGTTGAAGAAGTCCATCGCCGCTGCAAGGGTGGATACAGCGTGATCGCGATGGTCGCCGGCGTGGGCATGGTGGCATTTCGAGATTTGCACGGGATCCGTCCGCTGGTTTTCGGCAAGCACACCGACGGTGGGAAATTGCAGTACATGATCGCGTCGGAGAGCGTCGCGCTGCAAGTCAGCGGGTTCACGATGGAGCGCGACCTTGCGCCCGGCGAGACTGTGTTCATCGACATGGAGGGTGAACTTCACACCCATGTGAGCCTGTTGGCGCACGAGAAGGCACCGTGTCTGTTTGAATTTGTGTACCTCGCACGACCCGACTCGGTGCTCGATGGCGCATCTGTGTACCAATGCCGCATCAACATGGGCGTCAAACTGGCGGCAAAGATCAAGCGCGAATGGGCGCATGTGCCGATCGATGTCGTGATCCCGATTCCATCGACGAGCCGCACGGCCGCGCAGGAAATTGCGACCCGGCTCAACATTCCTTATCGCGATGCGCTGGTCAGAAACCGCTACGTGGGCCGCACGTTCATCATGCCGGGACAGGCGCAACGCAAGCAGTCGGTGCGGCGCAAGTTGAACCCGATTCCACAAGCGTTCAAGGACAAGAACGTCCTGCTGGTCGACGATTCAATCGTGCGCGGAACGACCATTCGCGAGATCATCGCCATGGCGCGTGAGCAGGGGGCTAAAAACGTCTACGTGTGCTCCGCCGCGCCGCCGGTGCGATTTCCCAACGTGTACGGCATCGATATGCCCGCGCGCTCGGAGTTGATTGCCACAGGCAAAACCGTAGAGCAACTAGCGAAGGACATTGGCGCGGATGAACTTATTTTTCAGGACCTCGGCGATTTGAAAGACGCCATTACCGAAGCCGCGCCCGGGCTGACGCACTTCGATACGTCAGTGTTCGATGGGGTTTACGTCACCGGAGACATCACCGAAGGATATCTCGATACGCTGGAACGTCAACGCACTTATGCCGCAAAACATACAGAAGATGTCGCCAGCCACATTACCAGAAACCTCTCCGCCCATCTTTAGGGGCGCGACGACGGTGCGGGTCCTTCCCGGCCTTCCGGCGCTGACCGCGTTCGAAGCGGCGAGACTGCGCGAACGGCTGCGTGCTCTGGATTCCGGCGTGCAGAGCGTTTCTGCCGCCTATCTTTACGTGTTGCAGATATGTGAGGGCGCGGTCGACTTCGCCAGGCTTTCTGAGTTGCTGGAACCGGGGCCGGAGTTGCCGCCGGGGCCATGCCTCTGGATAGCGCCGCGTATGGGAACGCAGTCGCCGTGGTCGAGCAAGGCGACGGACATCTTGCACAATACGGGTTTCGAGAATGTCGCGCGAATCGAGAGAGCGCGGGTTGTCCGCATTGCAGGTGCGCGCGATGTGAGAGCGCTGGCGCGCGCGCTGCATGACCGGATGACAGAGAGCGTTTACTTCGACGGCCCTGATGAATTGAAGGAACAGTTCGCACCAAGAAAGGCCAAGGCGCTTGCACACATCGATGTGCTTGGCTTCGGCGCGCAGGCGATTGTGGCTGCGGACCGTGACTTGGGTTTGTCGCTGACGGCTGATGAAATCGATTATCTGGTTGCGGAGTTCCGAAAACTGCGGCGCAATCCCACCGATGTTGAGATCTATATGTTCGCGCAGGCCAACAGCGAACATTGCCGCCACAAAATCTTCAATGCCTCGTGGACGATCAATGGCGTGCGACAAGAGCGTTCGCTGTTTCAGATGATCCGGAACACAAATGAGGTCTCCGGCGGCGATGTACTGTCCGCCTATCGCGACAACGCAGCAGTCATTCGCGGGAACGTTGGCGGGCGCTTCTTCCCTGACCCGTCGGACGGGACATATGCTTACCACGCGGAAGATATTCACATCTTGCTGAAGGTGGAGACGCACAATCATCCGACTGCGATTTCTCCGTGGCCCGGCGCGGCGACCGGGGTCGGCGGCGAGATTCGCGACGAGGGCGCGACGGGGCGCGGAGCGAAACCGAAAGCAGGACTGTGCGGGTTCACGGTTTCAAATCTGCA
>JALYTE010000080.1 GCA_030854435.1 Acidobacteriota bacterium
CGTAGAAGCTCAACGCAGCGTCGCCCTGCTTGAGAATCCGAGTCCGCTCCAGCGCTCCATAGCATTCCGCGAGTTCAACTTTCTTCATGTGCTCGACGACTACGACCGCGCCGGGCGCAAGAATTGAAGCGTGTTCGCGCCCCAGCAGACCGAGCGTCTCGCTGTACTCTGCGGCGGCTTCGTAGGGCGGATCGAGGAAAACAATATCCAACGCCCGCGCGCTTTTCACCAGCGAGCGCAGCAAATGGCCCACGCTGCGGTCTTCGACCGAGTATCCGCCACCAATCTTCAGTTTCGACAAATTCCCGCGAATCGCGGCCAGCGCCGATGCCGAGCTTTCCGCAAACCAAACGTGCTCCGCGCCCCGACTGATCGCCTCGATCCCGACCGCGCCCGACCCCGCGTAGAGGTCCGCAAACCTCGCCCCGCGAATCCGTGGCGCGAGCACGTTGAAGAGCGTTTCTCTCAGCCGGTCGCTGGTGGGCCGCGTCGCCGTACCGCGCGGCGCTTCCAGAGGTCGGGATCGATATGTGCCGGCAATCACGCGCATCCTTCTATCGTAACCAAGCCCGGCGGCCAACACGCCGTACACTGTTGGTCGATAGTATTCGAGGGAGTTTCATGTTGCGTTTGTCGTTTCCGCTGGGCAGGATCATGGGCGTCGATCTGCGCCTGCATGCGTCGTTCCTCGTCTTGCTCGCAGGCGCGATCGCCTACGGTCAGGCCGCGAGCGGCAGTGCCATGCGCGGACTCGGCCTGTGGGCGGCGCTGATGTTTGCGGTGCTCGTGCGCGAGACGGCCCGGTCGATCGCGGGAGCTTACATCGGGCTGCATTTGCGCGCGCTGTTCCTTTTGCCCGTCGGCGGCGTCATGGTCTTCGCACCGCAGGAAGCGGGCGCGGAACGTTCCATGCGGCCCGTCATGCTGGCCGCGCCCATTGCGAATTTCAGCGTGGGATTGCTCATCCTCGGCCTGAGCTACGCCTGCGCTCCAGGCGTCAACTTGCTGGCCCAGCCCTGGATTGCTCCGGGCCACGTTCTGCGCAGCTTCGTCTGGATGCAGTTCGTCCTCGGAGTCGTTAATCTGTTGCCCGCGGCCACGCTGCCGACCCGGCAAGTGCTGCGCGACGCCGCGAAAAATACCGGAGCGAAAACCGCCGCCTCGAAAGCCGTATCGACCGCGCGCGCCGCCGGGCCTGCGTTCGGCCTGATGACCGGTCTTGCCATTGCGATGTTGCTGGCCGGGATCGTCACGCAGAACTTGTGGCTCATCATGCTGGGCGGCTTTGCGCTGCTGACCTCGCAGTTGCAATCGCCTGCCGTTGCCAACGGCGCAGGCGCCGAAAACATCCGCGTCGAGGACATCATGCTGACGGAGTTTACGATGCTCTCGAGTTCGGACACCCTGCGCGGGGCGCTCAGCCAAACTCTGCACAGCGTGCAGGACGTGTTCCCCGTCGTGCGCGGCGACCGCCTGGTCGGTGCGGTGACGCGCCAGGCGATTGCCGAGCATTTGCAGCTCGAAGGCGACAGTTACGTGCAGGGCTTGATGACCAAAAGCCTCCAGATAGCCGAGCCGCGCGAACAGCTTATGGAAGCCCTACAGCGGGCCAGCGCGCAGGGCGCATCGGAGTTTGTCCCGGTCGCCGAAAATGGACGACTACTCGGGATACTGGTGCCGCAGCACTGGTCGCGCGCCGTCCACCAGGTCAGACAAACCCGGCCGCCCGTCGAGCCCAGGCAGCCTCGGTGAGCGACGCTTCTGAAACGTCGCCAGCCAAGCCGCTCGCGCCCGGCCTCTACCTGGTCGCCACCCCGATCGGCAATCTCGAAGACATCACCCTGCGCGCGCTCCGGGTGCTCCGCTCTGTAGACCGCATCGCCTGCGAAGACACGCGACAAACCGCCAAGCTGCTGTCGCACTTCGGCATTCGCACGCCCACCGTGAGCTATCACATGCACAACGAAAACTCGCGCGCCAGCGAGCTGGTCGCAGCGCTCAAAGCCGGCGGACGCATCGCCATTGTCAGCGACGCAGGCACGCCCGGCATCGCCGACCCGGGCGCAGCCATCGCTACCGAAGCCATCGCCGCAGGCGTGCCCGTATTTCCAATCCCCGGAGCGAACGCGGCCCTGAGCGCGCTCGTTGCCAGCGGCTTGAATGCGGAGCGATTTACGTTCCACGGATTTCTGCCCTCGAAAGAAGGCCAGCGGCGGTCCGCCCTCGAAACATTGCGGCTTGAAGCGTTGCGCTCGGCTCCGAGCGAAGCCCCCGCAACACATATTTTCTATGAAACGCCGCACCGCATCCTTGGCGCACTCGAAGACGTTGTCGCGACGTTTGGCCCGCGGCAACGGCTGGTGCTGACGCGCGAGTTGACCAAACTGCACGAAGAGTTTGTGCGCGGAACAGCGGGAGAGGTCCTCGCCGAGTTGCAAGGGCGGCCTTCGCTGCGCGGAGAAATGGTGCTGTTGCTAGAACTGTCGCCACAGTCTGTCGTGACGTCCGATACGCCGCAGTCAACCCTCGCTGAAGAAGTCGCTGCGCTGGTCCTGGCCGAAGGATTGGCTGAGATGGACGCCCTCAAGCGAGTGGCCAAGACGCGAGGAATCGGCAAGAGCGAAGCCTACCGCGAGTGGCAACGATCTCAGGTCAAATGCAACTAGACCGCCTTTGCATTTCTTTCTGCCATTCCGTAGCGCAGCGAAGGAATTTGCATTTGCTGTTGCACTTGCTTTTCTTTCTGTCATTCCCGCAGGGAACCTGCTGTCTGGCCGCCCGGTTACTCCCTACCCTCGACCCGATCATAAACATACCGGTCGCTGGTCGTCCCCAGCGACTCGTTATACAAACTCAACGAACCGATGGCCTCCTTCAACTCTTCGCTAAACGCATGAATGGCGCGCAGAATATCCGCGGTCGCCGGAATTTCCAGCCTCGTCGTCTTCAAAAATTTCTGATATCCACGGTCCGTCAGACGCGCGATCTCTCCGCCCAACACCCAACCCGGCTTGGCCAGCAGCCGCGCGGTTGCAGCCGCATCGGGACTCGCGGCAATCTCCGCCGCGCAGCCATATTTGCTCACCCGCACCGCACTCGCGGCGCGATTTGCACCTTCCTGCGCCGGAGCGACATCAAACTTCTCGTTGCCGAGCGCCGACAACACCTCGTCGAAAGTGCGCGGCCTGGGTCTCTTTGCCATGATTCAACTGTCGCACATCCGCTCTGCCGCTTCAACGAATGACGAAAGTATTGGAACCCCAAAGTCTTGGTAAGCACCGCAATCTCGGCCAAACCGCTCAGCACCACGCTGCTCGAACGCATCGGCAACACGCCGCTGGTGCAGCTCGACTGCCTGACGGCCCACCTCCCCGGCGTGCGCATTTTCGGCAAAGCTGAGTGGATGAACCCCGGCGGCAGCGTCAAAGACCGCGCCGCCGCTGCCGCCGTGGCCGCGGCGCTCGAGGTCGCGGAAGACGAAGCGACCGCCGGCCGCGAAGCTGTCATCGTCACAATCCTGTGCGATGCCGCCGACAAATATCTCAGCGAGCGCTACTGGGTCGAACCCGCCGCCGCCGACCTCGCCCTTGAGGCCAAACTGGGAAGGCGGAATCCATGAGCCTCCCGGCGCTGTTGCAATTGTTTTTCTTTCTGTCATTCCCGTAGGGAATCTGCTCTTGCTTTTGCTTTTGCTTTTGCTGTTGCTGTTGCTTTTGCTTTTGCTTTTGCTGTTACTTTTGCTTTTGCTGTTGCTTTTGCTTTTGCCTTTGCTTTTCTTTCTGTCATTCCCGAAGGGAACCTGTTGTTGCCCTTGCTTTTCTTTCTATGAAGGTATCCAACCGTTACTTACGCCAAATGCAGCGAGGAGGTCTCGTCATCGCCTCCACGCGCCCTCAGCAAACCCACCGAACCGGCCGCGAGCAACACCATCCCGGCGCATAACCGCAACGTCACACCCGACCGGACAATCAACGCCGTTTCGACGATCGTCAGCAGCGGAATCGCAAAATATCTCGCGGCATACCTCAACCCGTCCATCTGCAATACAACCAACACAACCAGACCCGTCAGCAGCGCGTCCAGCGCCATCCCCCACAACGAAAACGACTGCGCCGAAACGCCGCTCGAAGCCACGCGCCCAGCTTCAATCAACGCCAGGCCAACCGCGCCGCCCGCAAACAACAAGCCTGCGCTCCACTCCACGGCCACCAGCCGCGCGACCCTCCGGCAAGCCACGCACGCCACGCTCACCGCGACCGGCGGAGCAATCAACCACACCCAACCCAGCACATCGGAAGGCAGCGTCAGCGGAAGCACCAGCAGCGCGCCGCCCAGGCCCGCAAGTCCGGGCCACAAACTCGTGCGCTGCCCCGTCAAAATCCCGCTCAACAGGATCACCACCACCGGAACAAAGCACAGCGCGACAGTCCGAATCAATGGCTCGCTCGCCGGCCCACGCAGCGCCGCTCCCAGCGCCGGCGCGGCCAACAAACCGCCTCCCACCGCGAGCGTCCCCAGCACGTCCCAAAGCCGAGGCGCTTGCCTGCGCCGCGCGATGGCGACCGCACACGCCGCGACCGCCCCAATCGCACACGCCCAGGCTTCCGACCGCAAAGTCGAACCCATCCGCGGCCACTGGTCCGCAACGATCCAACGACTGGACGCGACCACGCACAATACCCCGAACGGAATCCACCATCGTCGCCGCACTGTCTTCATCGCCATCTCCCCGCCAATCGTTCTGGGTGCCCCATGTCCGGATCTTCGGACATGGGTTCGCACAATACCCGCGCTTTGCGACCGCCGCAAAGTACCGAAGCCGCGCACAAGGCGCGGCTTCAGTATCAATCCACTAAACAAACGAACTAGCTCGCAGCTCCGCCACCCTGAGGCGCGGAACCACCACCACCGCCCTGTCCGGGACGACGGCCACTGCGACGCCGACGTCCGCGACGCTGTCCGCCGGGACCAGCCGCGGCCCCCGTGCCGGGAGCTACCGTTCCAGGAGTAGCGGCGTTCTCTTCCGTTCCCTCGTCGTCGCCTTCATCGCCGTCGGCGTCATCGTCATCGAAGTCGTCTCCGCCTTCAACCACGATGGTTTCCTGATGCTGAGGGGGCTCAGGACGCGCTGGGCGTTCGGGGCGATCTTCACGATCAGGACGATCTTGACGATCAGGACGTTCCGTCCGCTCCGGTCGTGGACCACGGTCTGAACGCTCGCGACCGCCACCACCGCCGCCCTCATTGCTTTCCGCAACTTCGGGCAGCCCCAGCTTCGCACGCTGTTCGCGCAGCACCGCCTTGCGCGACAACTTCACGCGATTGCCTTCGATCGACAGCACCTTCACCAGCACCTGATCGCCTTCGCGAAGCTCGTCCTTGACTTCCTTCACGCGATGCTCCGCGATCTCGGACACATGCAGCAAGCCGTCCGTGCCGGGGAAAATTTCGACAAAAGCGCCGAACTCCGCCAGCCGCACGACTTTGCCCAGATACGTCTTGCCGACTTCCGGCACGGCCGTAATATCCGAGATCATCTGGATCGCGCGAGCCAATCCATCGGCGTCGCTCGAAGCCACATTCACGCGGCCCGTATCGTCCACGTCGATCTTGACGCCCGTGGCATCCACAATGCCGCGAATGATCTTGCCGCCCGGCCCGATCAGGTCGCGAATCTTGTCGGTAGGAATCTGAATCGTGTGAATGCGCGGAGCGAACTGCGACTTCTCCGCGTTATGGCCCGGCTGCGCGGCGTCCATCTTGTCCAGCAGAAACAACCGTCCTACGCGCGCCTGCTCCAACGCCTCGCGCATAATCTGCGCCGTGATGCCCATGATCTTGATGTCCATCTGCAACGCCGTGATGCCTTTGCGCGTTCCGGCCACCTTGAAGTCCATGTCGCCGTAGTGGTCTTCCGCTCCCGCAATGTCGGTCAGAACGGCGTAGTTCTCGCCTTCTTTCACCAGGCCCATCGCCACGCCAGCCACCGCACCCTTGATCGGAATGCCGGCCTGCATCAACGACAGTGAAGCGCCGCACACCGTCGCCATCGACGACGATCCGTTCGACTCCAGAATGTCCGACACCACGCGCAGCGTGTACGGCGACTCGTCCTCGCCCGGCAGAACGGCTTCAATCGCGCGCCATGCCAGCGCGCCGTGGCCAATCTCGCGACGGCCCACGCCGGTCATGCGCCCGACCTCGCCCACCGAGAACGGCGGAAAATTGTAATGCAGCATGAACTTGCGCTTCTGGTCGCCCTGGTAACTTTCCATGCGCTGCGCGTCGTCGGTCGTACCCAGTGTGACGGCCACCAGCGCCTGCGTCTCGCCGCGCGTGAACAGCGACGATCCGTGAACGCGGGGCAGCACGCCCATCTCGATGCTGATCTCGCGAATCTGATCGAACGCCCGATGATCGGGGCGGATGCGCTCCTTCAACACCTGCTCGCGGAAGATGTTTTCGCGCAGCTTCTCGTAGTTCTTCGAAAGCTTCTTCGCCGCGCTCGCATCGCCTTCCGGCAACGCTTTCTTGAGTTCATCCTTGATCTCCTTCACCAGCGCATAGCTCTCAAACTTCGGATGCTTCTGCGTGTTCAGCGCGTCCTTCAAACGGTCGCCGACTTTGGCGGTCAGACCGCTCAGATACTCGGTGTCGTTCTCTAACTCGGGAACTGCGCGCTTCTTCTTGCCAGCGCGAGAAACCAGGTCTTCGATGCCCGCGCAAATTTTCTTGATCTCGACATGCGCGAACTCAATCGCCCCCACGACAACTTCTTCCGAAACTTCCTTCGCGCCCGACTCGACCATCACAATGCCGTCTTTAGTGCCCACGACCATGATGTTCAGAGTGCTGGTAAGGCGTTCCGCGTAGGTAGGGTTCACGCTGTACTGGCCGTCGACATAGCCGATGCGCACCGCGCCTACCGGCCCGTGGAACGGAATGTCCGACAGCGCCAGCGCGCAGCTTGCGCCGTTGATGCCCAACACGTCGGGATCGTTTTCCTTGTCCGCCGAGTACACGAACGCGACCACCTGCGTCTCGTTCCGAAACGCCGCCGGGAACAGCGGACGTATGGGGCGGTCGATCTGCCGCGACGTCAGCACTTCCTTCTCGCTGGGGCGGCCTTCGCGCTTGATGAAGCCGCCGGGAATCCGCCCGCCCGCGTAGGTAAACTCGCGATACTCGACCGTCAGCGGAAAGAAATCGATGCCTTCCTTGGGGTCTGGCGATGCGGTTGCGGTGGCCAGAACGGCGTTGTCGCCGCTGGTCGTGAAGGCCGCGCCGGGCGCTTGCCGGGCCATGCGGCCAGTCTCGAATTTAATGTGCTTTCCACCGGAAAGCTCGACGGTGATGTCCTGTTTCATATGTATTTCCTCGTATTCTTTGTCTTCTGCCTTGCTTTGTCTCTGAGCCTTAGGAAGGCTCTGAATTGGTATGAGCTTAAGTATGAGTTTCGGAGGGAGCAAGGGCCTTCAGGCCCCTGAATCCGGTTCCCACAAGAAGGGGCTTTAGCCCCAGAGGGAGCGCCGACTGCACGCCCGAAAAGACGACGGCCCCGCCGAAGTCGTTCCGGACGGGGCCAAAGCTGCGCGCGGCGATCAGATGCCACGGCGAGCGTTGCGGTGCGTCAGTTTGTGGGGGACGAACAGATGCGGTCAACGCCGCTCTTGCTCGAACCTCAAAGATTTGAGGGTCCAACGTTTGTTCCTCAGTGTGAATCTGCGCCAACCAGCCAACGCTGAAAGCCCGGACACCCGTTTACTTGCGGATGCCCAGCTTCGCGATGACGTCACGGTAGCGGTCGGAGTCGGTCTTCTTGAGGTAATCCAGAAGACGGCGGCGCTTGCTGACCAGCATCAACAGGCCACGGCGGGAGCCGTGGTCCTTCTTGTGCATTTTGAAGTGCTCGGTCAACTCGCCAATACGCTCGCTCAAAATCGCGATCTGGACCTCGGGACTTCCCGTGTCCGTTTCATGCGTACGGAAATTTGTGATGATGTCAGTTTTCTTTGCGGATGCCAACACGGCAGATACGTACTCCTGTTTCTTTTTTCTCTAGTCCACTTCGCTCAGTGTCAGTTTCAAGAATAGCACGCAACGGGTGTCGCGAGCCTTCTTTCCTAGTTGTCATTCCGTACCCTGGGCGAAGTCGAAGGGGAAGGAATCTGCTTCTGTCTTTGCTTTTCTTTCTGTCATTCCCTTAGGGAATCTGCT
>JALYTE010000090.1 GCA_030854435.1 Acidobacteriota bacterium
CTAATGGATCATTTCCCGCAGCTGGGACAAGAGACACGCGAACGGATACTCTCTGCCATCCGTGCAGTTGCAACTGACTCCGATAGCAACCAGGTCTTTCAGCTATGGACCAATCTGAATGACTTGATTCAAAAACACGAACAGTTTCAGGAGGCCGCTTGGGCGATGCCGCTCAAGCAATTGGAGACCCTGAAGGACCTTCGCGAAGAGTTGCGGCCAACCGACCCAGTTCGACCAATACTTTGGCTCTTTGATAACTATGTGCCGCGCCTTAAGCGTTCATCTTCAGATGGCTACATAGAAGAGGCAAATAGAGAGAGGAGCGAAGTTCTAGGAAACCTTTTTCACAAGTACGGACTGGAACAAGTTCTAAACCTCGGGCGTCAATCAAAGATGCCACATTTTGTCGGATTCGCTCTAGCGGAATCAGTGGGAGAAAAAGAAGTCATCCAGGAAGCGATATCCGAAGCTTTGACCCAACCGGATATTTCGGATGACTTCTCAATCGCTGCCTCGTCACGTGCTCATGAAGTCTTTGGCACGGCTTGGGATGTATGGGTAGCTGCATTTGCTAAAACCCTCGCCCCTGCTCGTGCTGCTTCGCTGTTTTTACGATGGGCGGACTCTCGGGAGACTTGGCAGCTTGTAGCAAAGCTGGGAAATGAAATTGAAGAGGAGTATTGGAAGCGCAAACCTGTATTTAGGCAGTCAACCGATGAAGACTTTTTCTTTGCATTGGACAAGTATCGGGGCGTGAGCCGGTTCAGTGCCTGCCTAGATATGGCGGCGTATGAAGCGGAACGTCTCAGCGTAAACGATAGTGTTGAAATTCTTACAGGCTTTATCGAAGAGGCAAATTCGGAGAGCTGGAAATTGCAGCACACTCAGTATGAAGTGATTCATATGATCCAATCACTACAGAAGCGGGCAGATGTTGATCTCGAACAGATGGCGGCCCTTGAGTACCGCTACTTGCCACTGCTGCAGTTCCAAGCAGAGCCGATAGCGCTACAGCGACTCATGTGCAAATCGCCTCAATTTTTCATGAGCGTGATCTCCAGCGTCTTCTTTTCTTCATCACGTGACGAGTCTTCCACGATTACCGAAGAGACAAAAATCAATGCTCGTCTCGGGTATCAGATTTTGCAGTCTTTCAAGACTGTTCCGGGGTTCACGGTCGAATCAGAAGATGTAGACCATTTGCGCGGCTGGGTTTTAGAGGTTCGTCAACTGGCGATTGAAGGGGATCGAGCTGAAATCACCGATCAACAAATCGGCCAAGTCCTAGCCTACGCACCAAACGACCCTGCAGACGGAGCGTGGCCTACGACTTCAATAAGGGGTCTGATTGAAGAACTGTCTTCGAATCAAATCGAGCGCGGCATTTCTGTAGCTCGATACAACATGCGAGGTGTATTTACAAAAGGGCTTTTCGACGGCGGTAACCAGGAAAGGGCAATTGCCGACCAATATGAATCATGGTCGTTGCTCACCCGAAAATGGCCTCGTACGGCCTCTATGCTGCGAGCAATATCTGAGGGTTGGCTTCGCAGCGCGCACCAAGCTGACACACAAATGCAACTTGATCAACTGCGGTGAACAATCGGGAGATCCTGGAAGCCAACGAAGCCCGAATCAAGATCACGGATCGGCCAATGCCGAAAATTTTCAGATCTTGTTCAGAGACGAAATTCGGTCGATCACAGATAGCCTATGTTCCGGCGATAAATGGCTATAGCGACCCGACATCGTAATTGTTTTATGCCCGGCTAGTTCCTGAATCTCTTTAATCGACGCTCCCGCCATAGCGAGCCACGAGCAAAATGTGTGACGGTTGCAGTGCCAGACGTAGCCCTCGATCTCGGCATCTTGCAGGCAAGGGACAAACCACGAGCGTGTGTCGAAGCGAGGGCCTTGCCTAACGAAGACTGGGTCGGCGGGCTTGTGAAGTTTGTGCTTCAGCGTCTGGAACGCTGCGACAGAGTCGGCATTGAGGTGGACTGTTCGTGCGGAGCCGTTTTTCGTCTTTGTGAGGTCGATGGTACGGCGGTCGAGATGGACCTGTCCCCAGGTCAGAGAGTATTGCTCCGACAAACGCATTCTTCTACCCGTCAAGCACCTTCACCAGTGGATAGAGCAGCACGTCCTCCCGCTTCTCAAACAGGCACCCTTCAACAAGCGCGATGCCCAACTCCTACCCGACGCGGGAATCTGCGTCGAGTGCCCGAAGCGGACAGGAAACAACAAGCTCCTGTTTGCGGATTTATCCGAGAACGAGTCGCAATGCACCGACCCTGCTTGCTACTCCGCCAAGCTGGAAATGCACGTCCAGAAGCAACTTGCCACCAAGCCGGAGTTGGTGCAGATCAGCACCGCTTATAACGAACAGCCGGAGGGCAGCAAGATCGTTACCCGTAACAAGTACGTCGAGATCAGGCCGGAGAAAGCCGAGTCTCCCGAACAGGCGAAGTGGCCGGAGTGCATCGCTCACAAATTGCAGCCCATCTGTTTCGACGAGCCGGTCTGCTTGGTCTTGAGGCGCGGTCGCATCTTCTAGAGAGGACGTCCACTTCCACCAGCGGCACCATTCCCTAACAGTATTAGTGCAACTCTCATTCGGAATGAAGGGCAACGAGCGGTTCAATGCCTATCGCTCGCAGGCTTGAAAGAAGAGCGAACGTTGAATACAAGAGAACGGACAGCGTCGCCTCCACCGCTGCGATGCCGGGAGAAAAGACGAAAGGCTGGGCAACACGGTTGTCGATGATGCGAAGCGCCACGTAGCTGAGACCGAGGCCGGTCCCGCAACCAATGAATCCACCCAAACTCGCCTCAGTAAAGAACTGGATGAAGATGTCCATCTTTACAGCTCCGATTGCGCGTCTGGTGCCAATCTCCTGCGTTCGATTTCTGACGCCAAGCCAGGTAAGAGCAAACACCCCGAGCGACGAGACGACCAGCGCACTGACAGAGATCCACTGCATCAGAAAGGTCAGACGATTGAAGGTGACCAATTGGGTGTCGATGAGGGTCTTCTGGCTCTGAATCTGATAGTCGGCGGCTGACGACTGTGCCGTCCGGTGTCGTGCGGCGAGGAGGTCATTCATGTCATGGGCAATCTTGTCCATGTGCGACCAGTCATCTGCGGCGAAGAGGATCAATGTAAAGGAGTCGACATTCATCAACCGGTGCATGGCGGTTTGAACGGGCACGTAGATTTGATCGTCTTCGTTTGCAGCATCCAGTCCCTGGCCCCGCTCCGCGAGCACCCCGGCAACGACAAAGGGTATTTTATTGACGGTGATCCTTGCGCCAGTCGGATCGTCGTCGCCAAACAAGTCGCGACTAACGTTCACACCCAGTAGTGCAGTTCGAGTTTGTTGCCGGTCTGCAGCATCGTCAAAGATTGCGCCTCGCGTGGTCCGCCAGTGCTTGATGTCGAAGTAGCCTGGCTCGCAGCCGATGACCGATACGTTTTTTGTGAGGTCGCCGGCACGCAGTCGCAAGACTGCCGAGACCGAGGCCGACGACTTAGCGATACCGGGAACCAACCGCTGGATGGCGGCATAATCGGAGGCCGTTAAAGTGGTCACAAGAGCGCCGGTCCGAGCGCGTCCGCCAACAGACTTGCTTTGTTGGGGTGAGACGATGATGACGTTGGTGCCGAGCCGTGAAAATTGATCGAATACCTTCTGGCGTCCTCCGGCGGCATACCCTGCCGAGACAATGACCCCGGCGGTCCCGCTCATGGTAGCGACGGCGATCAGGACTGCCTGAAGTCTGTAGCGAAGAAAGTTGCGCGCGGCAATGCGTACGATCGCTCCTGCCCGCTGTGGCTTCATGAGCTAAGCTCGCAAGGCATCTATCGGGTCGGTCGTCGATGCCCTCCAGGCGGGATAGAGTCCGAAGACAATTCCCAGCGCGAGGGAAAGCCCGACAGCCTGCAGTAGCGCCATCTGCTGTATCAGGAAGGGTAAATGCTGTGCGCGCGCGACGATCTGCGTTCCCCCGATTCCGAGCGCAATCCCCGCCAATCCCCCAAGGAGCGACAGCAAGACTGCTTCGGCAAGAAACTGCAGAAGAATGGCGAGGCGACTCGCGCCCACTGCCCTTCGGAGACCGATCTCCCTGCGGCGTTCCGATACCCCGATGAGCGTGACGCTCATAATGACAATTCCCCCGATCGCGCTAGCTAGCACAGCGACGACCAACAGGAGTTTCTGGATCGTCGAACCGAGAGCCGTGACTTGCGCCATCACTGCCCTTGGATTGGTCACGGTAAAGTCGTCAATCGCGCCGCTTGCGATTCGATGGCGGCCTCTGAGAAGCGACTGCACATGATCGACGGCAATGTCGCCTCGCTCAGGATTCTTGAGTTGGGCAATCAGCATCGTCAGGAAATCGCGGTTGAAGAGGCGTTTTGAAGCAGTTGTGACCGGGATGAAGATGAGATTGTCGAGGCTTCCTCCTGCGGGCCCGGCACCTCGGGGAACCATGACGCCCCTCACTAGAAACGGTACATCGCCAATTCTGATCGTCTTGCCAATCGGATCTTCGTCAGGGAAGAGTTGCTTCCGAGCATCCGAACCCAACACCGCGACTCGCGCCAGCGCATGAATGTCGTCGGTGGAGAAGAAATCGCCCTCAGCGACCTCGTCACCGCGCAACTCCAACCAGTTTGCGGAGACTCCAAAGATTGCCGGTGTCGCATCATGATCCCGGTACTTCACGTCGATATCGAACGCGTTCTGGATTTCAGCGATCTGCCGAATCTCGGGCATTTGGCCGATACTGTCGGCATCTTCGAACTTGAGCGAGGGCTCAACGTTGGTCAGAGAGACCATGCCACGACTCTTTCCGGAGCCTGGCCGGATAATGACGGTATCGAACGTGCCCAGCATGTTCTTGAAGTGTTTTACCGTCTCGCGTCGTGTGCTTTCTCCGATGGAAGTCAAGATGGTGAGAGATGCAATCCCGATGGTGACACCTCCCATCATGATCAAAGCTCGGGATTTGTTTCTGAACAGGGTCCGAAGAAGCGAGCGAAACATATACAAGAAGTTCATGGTCGAACCTCTGCTTCCTCTAGCACTCCATCTCGGATCATCAGGACACGTCTGGCGTGCGCGGCTACGGCATCGTCATGCGTGACAAGAACAATCGTGCGGCCCTCGGCATTGAGTTCCTGCAGTATATTCATGACCAGGGCACCTGCCGCCTCGTCCAGATTTCCCGTAGGCTCATCCGCAAGGACCAATACAGGGTTGTTGATGAGGGCCCGGGCGATGGCTACCCTCTGCTGTTCCCCGCCGGAGAGTTCCGCAGCAAAGTGATTCTCGCGGTGGGCGAGTCCGACCCGCGCCAGGGCTGCGGCGGCTCGATCCCGGCTTACCGCTCGATCAGCGTAGATCATTGGGACCTCGACATTTTCGACGGCGGTGGTCTTGGGCAGCAGATTGAAGGACTGAAAGACGAAGCCGATCTTCTGCGACCGAATCTTCGAAAGCTCGGCGTCACTCTTGCGAGTAACATCCGCGCCGTCAATCTCGTAGTTTCCTGCGGTCGGAAGATCAAGGCACCCGAGAAGATTGAGGAGTGTCGATTTTCCGGATCCCGATGAGCCCCGAACCACGACAAAGTCTCCCGCAGCGATATCGAACGTCGCGTCCCGCAAAGCCGTTACCGGGACACCGTCTCTTGAATAAGTCTTCGACAAATTCGCTACGCGAAGCATGATCTGATTCATAGTTGGCCCTTTCCTTCTTCGAGCAGAATTCGGTCTCCGGGATTGAGCCCGCGCGTCACTTCCACGTCTTCTCCGAGCCGAGGCCCGACCAAGACAGCGCGCTGCTGTCGTGACCCTGCCGCCGATTGCACAACGACGAAGGATCGGCCTCCGTCCTTATGCACTGCCCGAATGGGAAGAAGAAGGGCACGGCGCTCGGAAGTCCGAATGTTGACATTGGTGGTCATATCCGGTCGAAGCATTTCCAGATTGTGAGAGATCGAGATCGCGACCTCATAATTGACGACCCCCGAAATGATCGTGGCTACGGGTGCGATTCTGGTGACAATGCCTGAGAATTTGCGATCAGGATAGGTCTCGATCGTGAACGTAGCACTCTCGCCGGGGTGGACGTTGCCGATATCCGCTTCATCGACCATCGCGATCACTTCAAGAGCACGGACTTGAATGATGGTCACAAACGTCGGGGTTGCGAAGGACGCGGCCACCGTCTCCCCCTGCTGGGTAGAGACGGATGCGATGGTACCTGCAATGGGCGCACGGATGGCAACGTAGTCAAGATCGACGCGGGCGGTCGCGGAGGCGCTTTCGCTTGCCGTCAACGATGCCTTTGCAGCGTCGAGCGCCGCGCGGGAATCCTCAAACTGTTGTGCGGCGATCAGGCCGGCATCGTAGAGCTTTTGCGACCGAGTGAAGTCAGTGTGAGCCTTGGCCAGCGCCACCTGGGTCTGCGCGAGTTGCGACTGAGCCTGATCGATCCGCGCCATCACGGGCCGCGAATCGATCTCGGCGATCACGTCCCCCTCGCGAATCGTCGATCCAACAGTGACATTCAAACGACGCACGATGCCCGAGAGTTGTGCGCCAACTCGAACCTCCGCGCCTGTCTTCAACTTAACTGTCCCGGTTGCATTCACTGTCGTAGCTACCGTTCGAGCTTCGGCCGCGATCCACTGACCGGCCACGGGGTCTACGGCCGGCGCCGACCGGCGGGTGACGATCCACCCTGCCAGAAGCACGGCGCAAGACACCAGGCAACCAAGCAACAGCCAGCGCCAGCGTCGCTTGCCGGGAGCGGGCATCGCCGGTGCCGTCTCGTGCGCATCGTGAACCATCGTGGTCGCTGTGGCCATTGACTTACTTGCTCCTCACGAAGACCATCACGATCGGCTCTTTACCGGCACGCACGGACTCCACATACATCACCTTCCGGTCAGCAGAGAGATATCTGGTCTCGGTGCGCTCTACGACCGTTCCGGCGATGGCCCCCGCGCTCTCCCATTTTGTGACAAGCCGCATCCCTTCCCAATGCGAGTGGGTTGTTGCCTTTCCCGCCATCATGGATTCGTTTGGCGTCGCCTTGCCAGTCAGATCGTAGACCGTGTGCTGGGTTGCCGGCGGACCCACAAACACGGAGGTATCGTCCACGATCACACCAACCTTTGTTTGTGCGATGACGGTCGTAATCTTACCCTGGGCCATCATCCCGACGTTTTTGCTCTGCGTCGGATCGAATGACCATTTGCCGGTGAAGTCGGTGGGCGCTCCGGATGCGTAGGCGGTCGCTGCAAGGAGAAGCGTACCGAGCAGTTTGCGTGCGGATATCATGGGAAACATCCTTTCGGTTTGGGAGTTGTGGAAGTCGACGTGCGTAGCCACCAATCTGCTCAGGAGCCCGCACGACAAGTGTCGAGGCTCTACCGGGGTATAGAGTCAAGCTATATCGAGAATTTGTTTCTTGATGACGTCGCGGTCGTGGATACCGGGCAAATGGCCGACGCTGGCGATGCGAGGGCGCTTGCGACTTCTATCAGATCCGATCGCATTCTCGACAAGACTCCGATCTTCTCTTCGATCGTAACGATGCGTTCTTGAGCCAGAACCCGAATCTCCTCTACCGCTCTCGGTTTCAAGATTGCGCCGCTCTTGGAATCGGCCATGACGCGATGCAGTTGAATCAACTGTTCAATCTCGCGCAAGGTGAAGCCAAGGCTTTGACACACGCGGATGAACGTGACTCTTTCGAAGTCCTGAAGCTCATAATCGCGGTATCCGCCGGTGGTCCGCATCGGCTTTCGCAGAAGGCCCTCGCGCTCATAGAAGCGCAGTGTCTGGATATTGACCTCGGCTTGGGCGGCAAGCTCCCCTATTCTCATAAGATTCATTGTGAACCTTGCACCTTGGTGCAGGGTAAATGGCGCACTTGCCACACACTGGCGGGACGATGAACTGTGACGACGTCCTTAAGGAAGGTCTGTACAGGTGGCTGTTTTATCGAGGCATTGAAGATTTGTGCGGGGATTGCTGTTGCGGGCAGCTTTTGAGTGAGTTTGCGGGACGATTGTACGGGTTGACCGCACGGTTTCTCGTGTTTTAGGCGCACCGCGGCGCGAGCACCGCCAGCCGTTTGCGGTGCTGGTACAGATTCGCCAAGGCGAAGTTCACGCACAGCCGGCTGTGATTCTTGGCGATGCCGCGATAGCGCGCCTTGTCGAAGCCGAAGATGCGCTTCAGGATCCGGAACGGATGCTCGACCATCGCTCTTACTCGCGACTTAGTCGTATTCTTTTTCTTTTATAACTCGTCCACATAGTTTTTGAATTTAGTCCTGCGGCAGGCCATATCCTGGGCGTGCGGAGCGGCTTGCTTAATCGCCTTCGTCTGGCCCTGATAGCCGGCGTTGCCCCATACTTTGCGCTCCTCGCCGTGCAGCAGCGCGGGCAGCATGTGGCAGTCGGCCACCGAAGCCGCCGACGCACACACCGAATGCACCACGTTCGACTTCGAGTCCATGCCGATATGCGCCTTCAGCCCGAAATACCACTGCTTGCCTTTGCACGTCTGGCGCATCGCCGGGTCGCGCTCCTTTTTCGCGTTCTTGGTCGAAGAAGGCGCGTGGATAATGGTCGCATCCATGATCGTGCCGGTCGCGACCTTGATGCCTTTCGTGGCCAGATGTTCGTTCACCCGGTCCAGCATCGCGCCGCCCAACTCATGCTTCTCCAGCAGGTGACGGAAGCGGCAGATGGTCGTCTCGTCCGGCGCCGCCGCGCGGCCCAGGTCCACCCCGCCGAACCGGCGCAGCGCAAAGGACTCGTACAACGACTCCTCCGCGCCCGGATCGGAGAGATTAAACCATTGCTGCAGGAAATAGATCCGCAACATGGTCGCAAGCCCCACCGGCTGACGGCCATTGCCCGCCTTGGCGTAATGCGGCTCGATCAACGCCTGTAACTCGGACCACGGAACTGCTAGCTCCATTTCATCCAGAAACAACTCGCGGCGGCTCTTGCGGTTATATTTCTCGAAGCTTCCCTGGCTCGAAAACGTCTGCTGAATCATGCGATATCCCTCATACCTTCAGATTAATCAAGCCCGCAAAAGTCGCAAAACTTATGCAGAGTTTCCTTAAAGGATATCGTTCCTCAGATCAGCCACTAGGATTGGAGCAGAAGTTGACGCTTGGATTGAAGCCACAATTAAGGCGAATCATTCGCAGAAGTGGCGTAGTTGATGCCAAGCCTCCACATGTCGGTATCCGCCGTTGGGCTGGAAGCTCTTTCCTGTTGAAGCAAATGGAAAGAGGCCGCTGACGGTCCAAAGGCTTCAGATGCAAGCAGCGACCCGGCCCAAACCTAAATCATGCACAACGCAACACATGATGGCGACTTGCCTGACGTTTCACCAACAGCCAGGGTGGTAGTCGCAGCAAAAAATAGCAGCGCCATCCCAGCCGTCTATGCGATTCTTGTTCCGGACAGCACCATGTGCTTTCGTCCCTCCCGTGAATTTCTAGAATCACTGCGCCCTTTCATACGCCTAGTTGTCTTCTGTGCCACGCCTCAGGAGCTAGTAATGGGCGGCTCGTAGCGCCTTGTAATCCCAGCTGATGTCGATGTAAAGTCTGCATATTCTCCCCCTTGCACGTTCACTCGGCCACCGCTTCGGTGCAGGAGCTGCGCCCTGCGGCTCTGCGTTCAGAACTCGCGTTCCGCGCCCTTCGGGTTTCGGACTCCTCCCCCCTCGCAGGCTCCGGGCCCCTTTCCACAAACTTCTTCTCTTGGCAACGCGGCCATGCCGCGACTTGGGAGCAGCGCACCTTCGCGCCCTTCGGGATGTGTCCCGATTGACCGGGCAAAAGGAGAAACACCATGCAGACTCAACAGTACATCACCCTCTTTGGCACCGTCAGCAACTCAGCCATCAGCCGCGTCTCCAAGAACGGCCGCAAGTACACTGCCTTCGGAGTCTCCATCATCGGCGATCGCAACCTCCCGGCATTCAGCTACAACGTCGTCGCCTGGGGCAAAGAGCGCCACTTCGCCAAGTCTCTCCAGAAGGGAACCCGCATCAAGCTGGTAGTCCAGGCACATTCCCAGCCCGACAACATCGCCAGCATCCCACTCCTCACCGCAACCTTCGTGCGACCGGTTCGTCCGGTTGCCATGGCACCCCAATAGGGGTGCGATGTGGGGCGCAAGCGGGTCAATATCATTCAACGACGGAACTATAGTGACTCATGAGCTGCTGACGCCAAACCCAGGAACAGAGTCAGAAAGGGCGCTCGGCACCTATCACAAACGTCAATGCGGGCACAGCAGTAAAAGATAAATTCGATGCAACGCTAAAAGATAATTTCCGGGATGCGAGCGCGCAATGAATGGTTTTCACTGCTGATGCGGAGACCATCCGTCTGCACAAACAATGCGGTATTCATTCCTGCATAACCATCATCATGGCAGACACTTGGTTCACGTCCGATTTTCATCTTGGACACTTCAATATCATCCGGTACTGCAATCGCCCGTTCGCGGATACGCGGGATATGGATGAAGCGATTGTGGATCGACTGAATGCCAGCGTAAAGCCCAATGAAACGCTTTATTTCCTCGGAGATTTTTGTCTTGGCAAGCCCGACAACGTAACGGCCTATCGCAATCGGCTGGCTTGCCAGACCATCCATTTCGTTGATGGCAATCACGACAAGACGACGCTGAAACTACAGCATCTCTTCTCGTCTTGGAGCTCGCTCTCAGGGATTCACGTTCGCAAGCAAGGGATCGTTCTGTGCCATTACGCAATGAAGGTATGGCCCAGTCATTCGCGTGGGACATGGCAGCTCTATGGGCATTCGCACGGCAATCTGCCGGACGATCCAATCTCCCTGTCGATGGGCGTTGGAGTGGACAGCCATGACTTTCGCCTTTGGCACTTCGACGAGATTCAGGCGGTTATGAAGATAAAGGCGGATGCGAAGGC
>JALYTE010000093.1 GCA_030854435.1 Acidobacteriota bacterium
CTTCTGGTCCGCCGATAAGGCAATCCACGAATTCAGAGGCGCGGATTGCAGCAACTCGATCGACGGACTCGCCAAGGTTTCCATAGCAACGCTCACTGATTGAAAGGCTAGTCCCCCGCACATCAAAATGCAAACTAGCGGGTGAGAATCACCGGCCCGTCCTTGGTAATCGCAACCGTATGCTCGAAGTGCGCGCTGACCGAGCCGTCGGCAGTCACCGCCGTCCAGCCGTCTTCGAGCACCCGCACGTCGGCGGTCCCTGCGTTGATCATCGGCTCGATGGCGAGAACCATGCCGGCCTTGAGGCGCGGCCCCTTGCCGGCAGGGCCAAAGTTGGGAAGCTGCGGGTCTTCGTGCATGGATTTGCCAATGCCGTGGCCGACGAACTCGCGCACGATGCCGTAACCTTCCGCTTCGCACATGGTCTGCACGGCGTTCGAGATGTCCCAAAGTCGGCCGCCGACGCGCGCCTTGTCGATGGCCGCATACAACGACGCTTCAGTGACACGCAGCAGCTTGGCGACCGCCGGACTGACCTCGCCGATCGCATAAGTGACGGCACAGTCGGAGTAGTAGCCGTTGACGACCACACCGCAATCGACCGAGACAACGTCGCCCGAGCGCAACGCGCCGCGCTCCGATGGAATGCCATGAATGACTTCGTGGTTCACCGACGTACACAGCACCGCCGGATAGTTGTGATAGCCCTTGAAGGCCGAAACCGCGCCAAGTTCTTTCATCTTCGCTTCGGCGACGCGCTCGAGATCCATCGTGGTCGCGCCCACCCGCACCACCGCCTTCACCGCATCGTGGATCTTGCGCAGCGCGATGCCCGAGACACGCATCTTTTCAATCTCGGAAGCGGATTTGATGAGAATAGCCATAAAAACAGAGTGTAGAGGGAAGAGTGTAGAGAGGGCCAAATGCAGAGGGTCAACAAAGCGCCTTGTCTTTCCCCTTTACTCTTTCCTCTTCACTCTTCACTCGTGTCCGGGTGGTGGCGGAGGGCGAGGAGCGCTTTGCGAATGCCGTGAAGAACGTCTTCGACAGGCCGGTCCCCGTCCACTTCGGCAAAACGTCCTCCGTGCGAGCGGTAGTATTCGATGACGGCCGAGGTCTTCTGGTGGAACGCCTTCATGCGCTCGTGGAAGACCGCTTCAGAATCGTCCGCGCGCTGCTCGAGCCGCGACCCGTCTACGTCGCAGATGCCGTCGACTTTCGGCGGGTTGGTGTAGATGTTGTAGATCGCGCCGCTCTTCGAGATGCGGCGGCCAGTGATGCGCTTGAGCAGAACATCCCGATCGACGTTGATGCAGACCGCAACGACGGGCAGCATGTAGGCGACGAGTTTTGTGTCGAGCCACTCGGCCTGGACCAGCGTGCGCGGGAAGCCGTCGAGGATGTAACCGTGTTCTGTGTCGGGTTCGGCAAGACGTTCGGCAACCATTTCGTTGACCAGATCGTCGGGCACGAACTTGCCCTCTTTCATCAGGCCTTCGGCCATCATGCCAAGCGTGGTGTGGTCACGGCGATGCTGGCGGAGAAGGTCGCCGGTGGAAATCTGCGGGATGCCGAACTCCGCCATGAGCAACTGTGCTTGCGTGCCTTTGCCCGCGCCCGGTGCGCCCAGCATAAGCAACGGGCCGGGAAGAAAGTCGCTCGCTTTGGGGAGAGGATGCATAAAGACGGAGTGTAGAGGATAGAGTGTAGAGCGTAGAGAAAGCACCGGAGAAGTACGTACCCGCAGGGAGTCTGCTGTTTGCTAAAGCAACACCTTCGGCCTTATTTCCTTTACCAGCTACGCCGGCCTTTGATGCGGCCCGACTTCGGCGAGAAGCCGTCGTAGTGGCGCATGATGAGCTGCGATTCGATCTGGTTGACCGTGTCCATCGCGACGCCGACCACGATCAGCAAGCTGGTGCCGCCGAAGTAGAAGTTGAGGCCGAGACCGTTGGTCGCCCAGCCCGGCAATCGGTCGAAGAATGGGCCGATGAGCCAGATGTGGTTGAAGTGAATGCCGGAGATCAGGAACATCGGGATGATGGAAATAATCACCAGGTAGCACGCGCCGACCAGCGTGATGCGGGTCAGGACGTCGTTGATGAAGTCCGAGGTGCGTTTGCCGGGGCGGATGCCGGGAATGAAGCCGCCGTACTTGCGCATGTTGTCGGCGATATCGTCGGGGCGGAAGACGATGGAGATGTAGAAGTACGCGAAGAAAATAATCGCGAAGATATACAGAAGCACGTACCAGGGCTCAGCGGGCGCGAGCGCGCGAAAGACCGGGCCGAAGAATTTCGAGTCCTTGAATGAGAAGCCGAACATGTTGACGTTCTGCAGCAGCAACGGCGCGGACAGGATCGAACTCGCGAAGATGACCGGCATGACGCCGCCGGAGTTCACCCTCAATGGAAGGTGCGTCGATTGCGACTGCGTCATGTGACGCCCGACCATGCGCTTGGCATACTGCACCGGGATGCGCCGCTCGGAGCGCTCGACGAAGACGATAAAGGCGACGACCGCGACCATCATGCCGACGAGAATGATCACCGCAGGAATCGTAAAACCGCCCCACGCCGAGGTGTTGGCTTTTTCGTACAGGTCGGCGATGCCACGCGGCAGGCCGACGACGATCCCCGTAAAGATCAGCAGCGACATGCCGTTGCCGACGCCGCGCTCGGTAATCTGCTCGCCCAGCCACATGATGAAGGCCGTGCCGCAGGTCAAGGTGAGGACGCAGAGTGGAAGGAACGCGGCTTTGGACATCGTGACCATCGACTGGCCGGTGGTGGTGTTGGTCAGCGTGAGGCCGATGAAAAAGGCCTGCACGACCCCCAGCATCACCGTGACGTAGCGCGTCCACTGCGTGATCTTGCGGCGGCCGAGTTCGCCTTCCTTCTGCAACTTCGCCAGCGGCTCGTAGATGACGGTAAGCAACTGGAAGATGATCGACGCAGTGATGTACGGCATGATGACCAGCGCGAACACGGTCAGCTTACGCGCGTTGCCGCCCGAGAAGAGGTCGAGCAGGCCCAGCGCGGAACCCGCGTTCTGATTGAAGAATTGGGCAAGTTGTTTCGCGTCGATGCCTGGCGTGGGGATGTGCGCGCCGACGCGATACACCGCGAGCAGCCCGAGCGTGAAGAAGATGCGCTTGCGCAGGTCGGGAATCTTGAAGATGTTTCCGAATTTCTCGAGCATCGGGTGTGGAGGCCTTCGTGCAGGGTTCGCGCGACCGTTGGGCTGGGCGAGCGTTCTGCTTGGATTCTAACCGCTTATTTTACGCTCTTTGCCGCTTCGACGATCGCACCGATGACGACTGCTTTGCCACCGGCGGCTTCGATCTTCTGTTGCGCGGCCTTGGAAAACTTGTGCGCGTGGACAGTGACCGCAGAGGTGAGTTCGCCGTTCGCCAGCACCTTGATCAGCCCGTTGCGCTTCTTGAGCAGACCCAGCGAAACGAGCTTCTCCGGCGTGAGTTCAGTTTCGTTCAACTCGGAGATGCGGTCCAAGCCCAGCACCGTATACTCCACGCGGAAGATGTTGGTAAAACCGCGCTTGGGCAGGCGGCGGTGCAGCGGCATCTGGCCGCCCTCGAAGCCGCGCATCAGGGACGAACCGGAGCGCGAACCCTGGCCTTTGTGGCCGCGAGTCGACGTCTTACCCATGCCGGATCCCATACCGCGGCCAACGCGCTTCTTGTTTTCATTCGCCTTTTTAGGGGCGCGGAGATTACTGAGATTGAGTGCCATTGTTTCCTCGCTAACGCCGGCTGTTGAGCAACCGACTCGCATTTGGGT